>NZ_RZSB01000045.1:0-17674 GCF_004023285.1 Mesorhizobium sp. M2A.F.Ca.ET.067.02.1.1 | reverse complement strand
GTCGATCGCGTGCTTGGACAACTGAGCCTTGCGGATGGGCTGGTGTGGTCGGATGTGACGGAGCTTGACCAGATCTCGCGAGTGATCGACTGGGTGCCGATCAAGGCGCTTCTTGGTCAGCGCAGCGGACCAGGACGGGGCAACATTAGCTATCCGGCTGAGGCCTTGCTGCGCTGTCTGCTGCTTGGCGTGTGGAACAATCTCAGCGATCCTTCGCTGGAGGCACAACTGCGCGACCGGCTGTCGTTCCGCCGCTTTGCCGGTTTCAGCCTGTCGGACCCCACGCCGGACCATTCGACGTTGTGGCGTTTCCGCGAGGAGCTGAAGTGCGATGGGCTGATCGACCGGGTGTTTTATGAGATCACGCGGCAGCTTGAGCAGAAGGGGCTGATCGTCAAGCGCGGCACGTTGATTGATGCCTCCTTCATGCAGGCCGCCGCGCGCCCGCCGGCGAAGCCGGAGGCGACGGCGCGGCCATCGGCTGATGGCGAGGCACGTTGGGGACGCAAGGGCAACAAGACCGTGTTCGGCTATAAGGTGCACAACGGCGTCGACGATGCTCATACGCTGATCCGGCGCATGGACTTCACGGATGCATCGGTCACCGATACCGAGCCGGCCGACGGCCTGATCATCGGGGACGAGAAGGCGGCCTATGGCGACCAAGCCTACTACACCCATGCCCGCCATGCCCGGCTGAAGCAGGCCGGCATCAAGGACCGGCTGATGCACAGAGCCAACAAGCACCATCCGCTGACGCCGCGTCAGAAGCAGCGCAACCGGCTGATCTCGAAGGTGCGGGCGGCAGTGGAGCGGCCGTTTGCAGTGTTCAAACAGCGCTACGGCATGCGGCGACTGCGCTTCTTCAACCTTGCGACCAACCGGACGCAGTGCATGCTTGCCGGCTGCGGCTACAATCTGCAAAGAGCGGCCGCAGTCCTCTTCCCAAAGAGGAAGCCGGCATGAGGCGCAGTCCGCCCAAAATCCACTGCCAAGGCGGCCTGAGGCCCCAAGAGCGAGGCAAAATAACCCGCCAAAGCGGCCAGAGCGCCTTTAAAACGCCCATCCGCCTCGTGCGCTAAATATCGACTCCCATGCAAAACCCTCACAAGGGGAGAAGGGAAAGTCGCGCTCACCCCTTCGCCGCTTCCTCGATCTTGGCGATATCGATCTTGCCCATCTGCATCATCGCCGACATCACGCGGCCGGCCTTCGCTCTGTCCGGATCCAGAAGCAGTTTCGGCAACTGCTCCGGCACGACCTGCCAGGAGACGCCGAATTTGTCTTTCAGCCAGCTGCACTGGCCGGGCTCGCCGCCCTCGGTGAGCTTCTCCCAGAAATAGTCGACCTCTTCCTGCGTCTTGCAGTCGATCGACTGCGACATCGCTTCGTTGAACTTGAAGTACGGACCGCCATTGAGCGCCTGGAACGGCACGCCGTCGAGCTCGAACGTGGTCATCAGCACCTTGCCCTCATCGGGGTGACCCTCGGGCCAGCGCAAAACGCTCAGCACCTTCGAGTTCTTGAAGATGGAGATGTAGTGGTTCATCGCCTCCTCGGCCTGGCCGTCGAACCACAGGCAGGTGGTGATCTTTTGCATGTCGTGCTCCTCGGACTTATGTTGCTTACATCGTCAACGGCGGGTCGGCGATTTGTGCCGTTCATACCGTCTGCCTCAAGGACGGATCGATAGGGCGCGATCCGACAGCGAATTCAGATTTTCATGAAGAATCCTGGCGCAGCGCAAAATTGTGGCAAGGCCGGATCATGGTCGCTATAACCGCTGCCGACCAAAATTTGAGCGCCGCCCGCCGCGCATCGGCGTGGCCAGCCAGCAAGGACAATGCAATGCCTGCCTATCGTTCCCGCACCACCACCCATGGCCGCAACATGGCCGGCGCCCGCGGCCTGTGGCGCGCCACCGGCATGAAGGACAGTGATTTCGGCAAACCGATCATCGCGGTGGTCAATTCCTTCACTCAGTTCGTGCCCGGCCACGTGCACCTGAAGGATCTCGGCCAGCTGGTCGCGCGCGAGATAGAGAAGGCAGGCGGCGTCGCCAAGGAGTTCAACACCATCGCCGTCGACGACGGCATCGCCATGGGCCATGACGGCATGCTCTATTCGCTGCCGTCGCGCGAGCTGATCGCCGATTCCGTCGAATACATGGTCAACGCGCATTGCGCCGACGCCATGGTCTGCATCTCCAATTGCGACAAGATCACCCCCGGCATGCTGATGGCCTCGCTTCGGCTCAACATCCCGACCGTCTTTGTCTCCGGCGGCCCGATGGAGGCCGGCAAGGTGGTGTTGGCCGGCAAGGCGCAGGCGCTCGACCTGGTCGACGCCATGGTCGCCGCCGCCGACGACAAGATCTCCGACGAGGATGTCAAGGTCATCGAGCGCTCGGCCTGCCCGACCTGCGGCTCGTGCTCGGGCATGTTCACCGCCAATTCGATGAACTGCCTGACCGAGGCGCTCGGCCTCTCGCTGCCCGGCAACGGTTCTACGCTTGCCACCCATGCCGACCGCAAGCGCCTGTTCGTCGAGGCTGGTCATCTCGCCGTCGATCTCGCCCAGCGCTACTACGAGCAGGACGACGAAAGCGCCTTGCCGCGCAGCATCGCCTCCAAGGGCGCTTTCGAGAACGCCATGGCGCTCGACATCGCCATGGGCGGCTCGACCAACACGGTGCTGCACATCCTTGCCGCAGCCCATGAGGGCGAGGTCGACTTCACCATGGAAGACATCGACCGGCTGTCGCGCAAGGTGCCGGTGCTCTGCAAGGTCGCGCCGGCCAAGTCCGACGTCCACATGGAGGACGTCCACCGCGCCGGCGGCATCATGGCCATCCTCGGCCAGCTCGACCAGGCCGGCCTGATCAACCGCGACCTGCCGACCGTGCACACGGCAACGCTTGGCGAAGCGCTCGACCATTGGGACATCGCCCGCAGCTCGGCCGAGAATGTCCGCGACTTCTTCCGCGCCGCCCCCGGCGGCGTGCCGACGCAGGTGGCCTTCAGCCAGGACCGCCGCTGGGACGAGCTCGATCTGGACCGTGAAAAGGGCGTGATCCGCTCGGCCAGGACGCCGTTCTCTAAGGATGGCGGCCTTGCCGTGCTCAAAGGCAATCTGGCGCTCGACGGCTGCATCGTGAAGACCGCCGGCGTCGACGAGTCGATCCTGAAATTCACCGGCCCGGCCCGCGTCTTCGAAAGCCAGGATGCGTCCGTCAAGGCGATCCTCGGCAACGAGATCAAGGCCGGCGACATCGTCGTCATCCGCTATGAGGGGCCGCGCGGCGGTCCAGGCATGCAGGAGATGCTCTACCCGACCAGCTACCTGAAGTCGAAAGGCCTCGGCAAAGCCTGCGCATTGATCACCGACGGCCGCTTCTCCGGCGGCACGTCGGGCCTGTCGATCGGTCACGTCTCGCCGGAAGCCGCCGAGGGCGGCGCGATCGGTCTGGTTCAGGAAGGCGACACGATCGAGATCGACATCCCCAACCGCACAATCCGGCTCGCCATCAGCGATGCCGAGCTCGAAGCGCGCCGCGCGGCAATGAACGCCAAGGGCGCCGATGCATGGAAGCCAGCCGAAAAGCGCAAGCGCAAGGTTACGACGGCACTGCGCGCCTACGCCACCTTCGCCACCAGCGCCGATAAGGGCGCGGTGCGGAAAGTGCCGGAATAACCTGGGCTCCCCTTCCCCCCTTGTGGGGGAAGGTGGATCGGCGCGCAGCGCCGAGACGGATGAGGGGTGTTCCAGCGGAGTGAGACGCTGGCGAATTCCGACTGGATGAACGGCGCCGCCAAGCTGGAACACCCCTCATCCGGCCGCTTCGCGGCCACCTTCTCCCACAAGGGGAGAAGGTGAAGTTGGCGCTACGGCATCAGCTGATATTCATAAAGCTTCTGATAGAGCCCGCCTTGCTTGAGCAGGGTCTTGTGCGGGCCGCTCTCCTGCACCTTGCCCTTTTCCAGCACCACGATGGTGTCGGCTTGATGCACGGTCGAGAGCCGGTGCGCGATGACGATGGTCGTGCGTCCGACGGTCAGCTGCTGCAGCGCGTCGCGGAACAGCGCTTCCGACTCGGCGTCGAGCGCGCTGGTCGCCTCGTCGAGCAGCAGTATCTCGGCATTGCGCAGCATGGCGCGCGCAATCGAGATGCGCTGGCGCTGGCCGCCGGACAAAAGCGAACCGTTTTCGCCGACCTCCGTCTCGTAGCCCTTGGCCATGGCGCTGATGAAGTCATGCGCGTTGGCGGCCTTGGCTGCGGCGATCACCTCTTCATCGGTCGCGTCCTCGCGGCCGAGGCGGATATTGTGCATGATCGTGCCGGCGAACAGGAACGTGTCCTGGCTGACATAGGCGATCTTCTTCCGGAGCGAATCGAGCGTCGCGAAGGAGATGTCCTGGCCGTCGAACATCACCCTGCCGGTCTGCGGGTCGTACATGCGCATGATCAGGTTCAGGATCGTCGACTTGCCGCTGCCCGACGGCCCGACCAGCGCCGTCATCTTGCCGGCCGCGAGCGTCAGGTTGAAGCCCTCGAACACCGGCGGGCTTTCCGGATAGGCGAAGCTGACATCGTCGAAGCGGATTTCGCCCGGTCCAGGTTGCAGCGGCCTCGCGCCAGGCTTTTCCGCGAGCGTCAGCGGCCGGTCGGCGAGCTGGAACATCATGCGCACGCCGACGATGCCGGTCTCGAGCGAGATGCGAACGCGGGCCAGGCGCTTAGCCGGCTCATAGGCGAGCAGCAGCGATGCGATGAAGGCCATGATGTTGCCCGGCATCTGCCCGCCCTGCAGTACCAGGAATCCGCTGATGAACACCGCGCCGGCGATTGCCAGGCCGGCAATGGTTTCCATCACCGGGCTGGTGGCCGCCTCCAGCGTGGCGATGTTGTTGGCGCGGTTCTCGACGTCGGAGACGGCCTGGTACATGCGTTTGCGCATCGCGCCTTCAAGGTTGAAGGATTTGACGACGCGTACGCCGATCGCCGTTTCCTGCATAACATGAACGATCTGCCCAAGCGAGCGGAACTCCATGGCGGCGATGTTGCGGACGCGCTTCAGGATGCGGTTGACGCCGTAGATCGCCACCGGCCCGACGACGAAGCAGATCAGCGACAGCGCCGGCTGTTGCCAGATCATGACGCCGACCAGCACGGCCAGCGTCAACAGGTCGCGCACATAGGACGTTACGACGAGATCGAGCACGCTGCGCGCCGCCTGCGCGTTGTTGGTCATGCGGGCGATCAGATCGGCCGACGAGGTCGAATGGTAGAATTCGATGCCTTGTTCCAGGATGCGATCGTAGATCTTGCGCTGCCGGTCGGCGATGATGGCGTTGCCGACGCGGCTCATGAAATAGGCCTGGACGAAGGTGGCGAGGCCCTTGACCAGGAAGATCCCCGCCACCCCGGCCGCGATCAAATTGACGCGGTCCAGCCTCTTGAAGACGACGAATTCATTGGTGATCTCACGCAGGATCCAGGCGCTGGCGCCGGTCATGGCGGCCACCACCAGCATCGACACGATGGCGGCGCCATAGCCGAATTTGTGCTCTTGGAAGGATTCCCTCACGAGCCTCGCGACAAGGCGCTGGTTCTCCGTGGAGCGGAAGAAGCGAAACAACGGCCGATCCTGTGTCTGACTCGCAAAGAATTTCGGATTCGCCACGAGGGCGCGAGGCGGCTTATAGAGCGAGTTGTGGCGCGATGGAACCTTTCGGCTGCCGGGGAAAGAAAAGGCTGCGCGAGGTTGTCTTTTCGGCCACGATGATCGCCAGGTCTTGAGAGGTGACGACAGATGGATTTCGACCTCATCGTGCGCGGCGGCACGCTGCCGGACGGCAGGGTTGCCGATATCGGCATTGCCGGCGAAACCATCCGGGCCATAGAGCCGAACCTGCCAGGCTCCTCGCGGACGGAGATCGACGCGCGCGGCAACCTTGTTTCGCCGCCCTTCGTCGATCCGCATTTCCACATGGACGCCACCCTCTCCTACGGTATTCCGCGCATCAACGCGTCTGGCACGCTGCTCGAGGGCATCGCGCTTTGGGGCGAGCTGAAGCCGCTTCTGACGCATGAGGCCGTGCGCGAGCGCGCGCTCGCCTATTGCGACTGGGCGGTGTCGATGGGCCTGCTCGCCATCCGCAGCCATGTCGATGTCTGCGACGACCGGCTGCTCGCGGTGGAAGCCCTGCTCGACGTAAAGAAAACGGTCGCGCCCTATATCGACCTGCAACTGGTGGCGTTTCCGCAGGACGGCCTCTATCGCTCGCCGACGGCGCTGAAGAACACCGTCCGGGCGCTCGACATGGGCGTCGACATCGTCGGCGGCATCCCGCATTTCGAGCGCACCATGGCCGACGGCACCCGGTCGGTCACCGAGCTTTGCGAGATCGCGGCGAAACGCGGCCTGATGGTCGACATGCACTGCGACGAGACCGACGATCCGCTGTCGCGCCATATCGAGCAGCTCGCTTATGAAACGCAGCGTCTCGGCCTGCAGGGCAGGGTGGCCGGCTCGCATCTCACCTCCATGCATTCGATGGACAATTACTATGTCTCGAAGCTCCTGCCGCTGATCGCCGAAGCCGGTGTCTCTGCCATTCCGAACCCGCTGATCAACATCATGCTGCAGGGGCGCCATGATACTTTTCCGAAGCGGCGCGGCCTGACCAGGGTGAAGGAGATGCTGGCGCTCGGCATCCGCGTCGGCTGGGGGCAGGATTGCGTGCTCGACCCCTGGTATTCGCTTGGCACCGCCGACATGCTCGACGTCGCCTTCATGGGTCTGCATGTCGCGCAGATGTCGAGCCCGGCCGATATGGCGCGCTGCTTCGACATGGTCACCAATGTCAACGCCGCCATCATGGGGCTCGATCATCTTGGCCTCGGCGTCGGCAAGCGCGCCAGCCTTGTCGTGCTCGACGCCGGCAACGCGATCGAGGCCATTCGCCTGCGCCCCGAACGTCTCTGCGTCATCGCCAAGGGCAAGGTTGTCGCCGAGCGGACCAGGCAGGAGACGCAGCTGTCGATTTCCGGACGTCCGGCGCAGGTGAACCGGCGGCACAGGGCCGGCTAGAACCAGCCGATTTCCGCCGCTGGTCTTACCGGCTGGCCGAATTTCGCTCGTCAAACCGGCGGCCTGCGGCTAGGGAGCGCCATGGCTCAGACCATCGCTCGCAATTTCACGATCCGGAACATGTTGCTCGCCGGCATCCTTTTGATGCTGGCAGGGGACTTCATGTTCGCGCTGAACGATGCGATGGGCAAATGGCTGGTCGCCAGCTTCTCCGTCGGCCAGGTTGTGCTGATCCGCTCGATCGGCGCCTTCATCGTGCTGGGGCCGATGATCGCCAACCAGGGCGCGGGCAAGCTGTTCCAGATGGAAAGGCCGGTGCTGCAGCTCTTGCGCGTCGTGGCGACGACGCTCGACACCGGGCTTTTCTACGCCGCCGTCGTCCACCTGCCGCTCGCCGACGTCATGAGCTTCTACATGGCCGGGCCTATCTATGTCGCCGCGCTTTCGCACCTCTTGCTCGGCGAGAAGGTCGGCTGGCGCCGCTGGCTGGCGATCCTCGTCGGCTTCTGCGGCGTGCTGATCATCCTGAAGCCGTCCTCGGCGGCTTTCTCGCTGTCGTCGAGCTATGCGCTGATTGGCAGCGTGGCCTTCGGCTTCGCCATCATCCTCGGCCGGCTCCTCCGCGGCACCAGCGACACGACCTTGGTCACCTGGCAGACCATCGGCACGCTGATCGTCGGCGGCGCGCTGACCATCGGCGCATGGAATACGCCCTCGGCGCTCGACTTCGGCGCCATGCTCTTGCTTGGCGTCGTGTCCTGCGCGGCCCATCTGATGATCACAAGGGCGCTGAAGCTGGCGCCGGCCTCGACGCTGGCGCCGCTGCATTACAGCCTGCTTCTGTGGGCGATTGTCTTTGGCCTGGTTTTATTCGGCGATGTGCCGAGCCCGCGCATCCTGGCCGGCTCGGCGATCGTCGTGCTCGCCGGCATCTTCATCTTCCATCGCCAGAAGGTGGTGGAAACCGCGGTGCCGCCCCAAAACGTGCCGAAGGGCGTGAATTAGACTCGGGCCACCTCGCCCTGCCCTTGCGGCCGGAAAGTTTTGCGGTGAAAACCGCCTATCGGGTGCAATCTCCAATTGATTCCGGCCGGACGGGCAGGATAATCATAGCTCCGAAGATTGGAGTATTGGGGGGAAAGTAATGGGCAGTTTCTCGATATGGCATTGGCTCATAATTCTGATCATTATCGGCTTGCCATTGTTGTTTGTCCTGAGGGCGCCGCCAGCCGGCGTCAATCGCTTCGGTGACACGCCGCTGTCGATGAACTTTGGTGAAGCGGTTGCAAGCTTTTTCCGAAATTATGTGAACTTTTCCGGCAGGGCCAGCCGCTCGGAGTTCTGGTATTCTTACCTCTTCATAATCGTCGTTGCCGTTCTTATGGGGATAGTCGATATCTTTGTGGGAAACGAAGTCGTCTCGTCGCTTTGGAATCTTGCCGTTCTTCTGCCGACACTTGCCATGACCGCGCGCCGGCTGCATGACATCAACAGAAGCGGCTGGCATCAGCTGCTTGCGGGATTCTTCCCCATCGGCACCATCGCGCTGCTCATCTGGTATTGCAAAAAGTCCGATGAAACAGGGTCGTTGAACGAGATACAGAGGGTTTTCAGGTAACCCGCTGGGATGGCTCTAGCCCAGGCGCACGGCGGCGAGGTGTCGCGAAAACTCCGCCGTCTCCATCAGCGCCTTGCAGCGGGCGAAACGGCCGTCGGCATAGGCGCGGAAATCGTCGGCCGGATTGTCGTTGGCGAGCTGGATCAGGCCCCACAGCGTCCACAAAAGGTCGCACATCGCCTTGTAGATGACGACGCGGCCCCGCTCGGCCGGCCGCGCCTCGCCGGCGAAATAAGCGCGCATCAGGTCCTCGTCCTGGGCGGCATCGAACCTGCCCTCGACCGAGAGATCGCCGAGGTCCCAGAGCGGATCGTTCATGCCGGAATATTCCCAGTCGACGATCCACATCCGCTCCCCCGTATCGAGGAAGTTCTCGCACAGCGGGTCGCAATGGCAGGCGGCAAGCGGGATGGCCTGCGCGGCAAGCGCCGCGCGCACCGCGCCTGCCTCGCGCACCACGTCGTGATAGCCGGCCGGCAGCGCCACGTCCTTGGTCGACAGGACCTTGAGATAGTCGTCGATCATCGCGAACAGCTCGAAGCGGAAGGGAAACACGGCACCCGAAGAGTGGAGCTTTCGGAAGGCCTCGCCAGCCCGCGCCGGGCTGCCCGGCCGCGCCTTGAATTTTTCGGGCGACATCGTCTCGGCGCCGGCGATGAAGCGCGTCGCCATCACACCGGACGCCGGATCGGCATAAAGCACCAGCGGGCTGACGCCGGCGCTGGCCGCCTCACGCGCCGCCACCGCCTCGTTGGCGCGGTTGATGTACTCCTCGGTGCCCTTGCCGGGGATGCGCAGGCACACGTCACCCGCCCTGTAGACCCTGTTGGTTAGACCGCCCAAGCGCTCCAGCGGCCCATCATAGCTCGCCAGCACCGGAATGGCCGCCAGCGCAGCGCGCAGCTCGTCGATCATGTCGTGTCCCCTTCACGCCATTGTTGTCGCTCGGACGGTTCCACAGTTTTGGCGGCTTGGCTATGATCCTTTGCACATGAATCGGCTTCGAGGGGCGACGATGACGGACGGCAAGCACAGCGGCTCGCTAAGCGCGGCCTACGCGGCGAAGCGGCCGGAGGACGTGGCCGCGATCTATGACCACTGGTCCGAGACCTACGATGCCGACATGTCGGCCGCCGGCTATCGCCATCCCACGATCTGCCTGGCGCTGCTTGCCCGCCACCTGCCGCGCGGCGCCGAACCCTTGCTCGATGCCGGCGCCGGCACCGGGCTGATCGGCGAATGGCTGGCCATCACCGGCTATCCGCGCGTCGAGGCGCTCGACATCTCGCAAGGCATGCTGGACAAGGCCGGCGCCAAGGGCGTCTACACGGCGCTGCATCGGCTGGCGATGGGCGACACGCTGCCTTTCGCCGACGGCGCCTATGCCGGCATCATTTCGGCGGGCGTCTTTACCTCGGGCCATGTCGGCGTCGAAGGCCTGGACGAGCTGATCCGCATCTGCCGTCCAGGTGGCGTCATCGTGCTGACCGTCAAGAACACGCTGTGGGATGCCGGCTTTGAGGAGCGCATCGCTGGGCTGGAAGCGCGCGGCACCCTAAGCCGCCTCGAAGAGACGCGGCCCTACGCCTCGATGCCTGGCGAAACCGATACCGTGCCGAGCCGGGGCTTGGTGCTGCGCGTCAACTGACCGGCCCGGCGGTCAAGCCTTTACCCTCTTCCCGGCCGGGTCGTACATCGCCTCGAGATGGATCTTTGCCGGCGTGCGTTCCATCGCCACCACCAGCTCGTAGTCGCCGGAGGCGAGGAACTCGTCGCCGACGCCGTCGGCATTGCGCACATAGCCGTAGCCGATGTTCTTCTCGACCGTGTAGCCGTAGCCGCCGCTGGTGAGGTAGCCGATAGCTTCGCCATTGCGCAGGATCGTCTCGCGCCCGACCAGCACGACCTCCGGGTCATCCACCGTGAAGCCGGCAAAGCGCTTCGTCGGCGGCTTGCCGGTCGTTTTCTCCAGTGCTTTGCGTCCGACGAAGTCGGTGTTCTTGCGAAGCTTCCCCGCCCAGCCAAGCCCCGCCTCCAGCGGCGTGTCGTTCGGCGTGATATCGGACCCCCAGGCTCGGTAGCCCTTTTCCAGCCTGAGCGACTCCAGCGCCCGGTAGCCGACCGGCCGAACGCCGTGTGCCTTGCCCGCCGTCATCAGTACATCGAAAACCTCGCCGGTGGCGGCGATCGGCACATGCAGCTCCCAGCCGAGCTCGCCGACATAGGTGACGCGCAGCGCCTTCACGCTATGGCCAGCAATTGCGATCTCGCGGGCATGGCCGAAGGGGAAGGCGGCGTTCGAAACGTCGGCCTCCGTCACCGCCTGCAGCATGTCTCGGGCACTCGGCCCCATCAGCGACAGCGTGCCGTACTCCTCCGTGACGTCGGCCAGCCTGGCGTCGAGGCCGGAGCCGATATGGTCGCTTATCCAGGACAGGTCATGCGTGCGGAAGCCGGTGCCGGTGACGATGTAGAACCGCTCCTCGCCGAGCCGCGACACGGTGAGGTCGGCCTCGATGCCGCCGCGCGTGTTGAGAAGCTGCGTGTAGGTCAGCCGTCCGACCGGCTTGTTGACGTCGTTGGCGCAGATCCAGTCGAGCGCCTTCAGCGCGTCGCTTCCGGCCAGCTCGTATTTGGCAAAGGAGGATTGGTCGAAAAGGCCGACCTTCTCGCGCACATGCCGGTGCTCGTCGCCGACCGGGCCGAACCAGTTCTGGCGGCCCATCGAATAGACGTCCTCGGCGGCCGCGCCATCGGGCGCGAACCAGTTCGGCCGCTCCCAGCCAAGCTTGGAGCCGAACACGGCGCGGTGCGTCTTCAGCCGCTCATAGAGCGGCGAGACGATGCGCGGCCGGCCCGAGAGATACTCTTCGTGCGGGAAACCGATCGTGTAGTGCTTGCCATAGGCCTCCAGCGTGCGGTCGCGGACCCAGTCGCGGTCGCGGTGCAGGCTGGAGAAACGTCTGATGTCGACCACCCACAAATCGAGCGGCGCCTCGCCGTCGACCACCCATTGCGCCAGCACCCAGCCGGCGCCGCCGCCCGACGCGATGCCGAAGGCGTTGAAGCCCGCGCCGACGAACATATTGGCGCATTCCGGCGCTACGCCGAGGATGAAGTTGCCGTCCGGCGTGAAGCTTTCCGGCCCGTTGATCATCTGTTTGACGCCGACATGGGCGAGCGCCGGCACGCGCTCGATTGCCTGGCTCATATGCTGTTCGAAATGATCGTAATCGTCGTCGAACAGGCGGAACTCCCAGTCGTTGGGCACGTCGCCGCCGGGAAGCCCGGTTGCCCAGGCCTGCGGGTTGGGCTCATAGCCGCCCATCACCAGTCCGCCGACCTCCTCCTTGAAATAGGTGCGGCGGTCGGGGTCGCGGATCGTCGGCGCGTCGTTCGCCAGCCCTTCGATCCTCTCGGTGATGATATACTGATGCTTGACCGGCTGCAGCGGCACGTTGATGCCGGCCATCGCGCCGACCTGCCTTGCCCACTGCCCGGCGCAGTTCACCACCTTGTCGCAGGCGATGTCGCCCTTGGGAGTCTGCACCGCCGTGATGCGGCCGTCCTTCATCGTAAAGCCGGTGACGCGCACGTCTTCGAACAGTTTCGCGCCATGCATTCGTGCGCCCTTGGCGAGCGACTGGGCGATGTCGGAGGGGCTTGCCTGCCCGTCGGTTGGCAGCCACGAGGCGCCGACCAGGTCGCCCGTCTCCATCAGCGGCCACATGCGCTTCACTTCCGCCGCCGACAGAAGCTGCATGTCCATGCCGAAGCTTTTGGCCGTCGTTGCCAGCCGCTTGAACTCGGTCCAGCGGTCGGCATTGGTCGCGAGCCTCAGGCAGCCGGTCATCTTCCAGCCGGTCGCCAGGCCGGTCTCGGCCTCGAGGCCCTTGTAGAGCTCGACCGAATATTTGAGCACGCGCGTGATCGAGGCCGAAGAGCGCAACTGCCCGACCAGGCCGGCGGCGTGCCAGGTCGAGCCCGAGGTCAGCTTGCCCTGCTCAAGCAGCACCACGTCCGCCTTGTGGTCGCGCGCCAGATGATAGGCGGTGGAACAGCCGATGATGCCGCCGCCGATGACGACGATTTCGGCATGGCTGGGCAAGGTCATGGCTTGGTCCCGTATTTCGTCCGGTAGTTCTCCAGCGCGGCGTCGAGCCGGACGAGGTTTTCCTCGGTATAGGCGACATAGTCGATGCCGGGCGCGTCGAGATAAAGCTCGGAGACCATGCTCCACATCGCCTCGCGCAGCAGCGAGGCGCATTGCATGGCGGCGTGCGAGCGGCGGATCTCGCTGTCCGGCTCCTTCATGAAGTAGGCGGTCAGGAAGGCGAAGGATTCATCGTCGCTCAGGCCGGCATTGGAGGCGGCGCCCGCAAGATCGAACATCGCCGTGTTGAAGCCGGCATATTCGAAATCGATCAGCCACAGCCGCTTGCCGTCGTCCAGGATATTGGCCGGCAAAAGATCGTTGTGGCCGAAGACGATCGGCAGCAGTTTTTGCGCCCGCTCGAGCTCGTCGGCCAGCGCTAGATAGCGCGGCAACTGATCCGTCTTGCGGCTGCCGCCTTCGTCAAGCGTGCGCGCATAGTCGCGGATGACGTGGAACACCCAGAACATGAAGCCGGCGCCGGAGACATGGCTCGGCATCTCGCGATGGAAGCCGCGCAGCAGCGCCGCCACGCGGCCAAGATTGGCCCGCACATCCTCGGCGAGAAAGGTCTTTGCCCCGAGAAACGCCGTCACCAGGATGCCGGGCTCGGCATAATGCACGGCCGGCGCGAATCCAGCAGCATGCGCGGCCCGCGCCGTCATCACCTCGCGCTCGCGAAAGACGTGGTGGAAGGGAAAATCCTGGCCGAAGCGCACGACATGCCGCCCCGCGGCATCCGTGACGACAAAATTGGCGTTGCTGAGGCCGCCCGGCAATGGCTCGATCTCGATGCTGCCGTTCCAGCACGGCAGGGCGCGGATGCGGTCTTCGGCGCTCACGGCTTCGCTCCGGCCTCAACCGGTCCCACGGAAAACGACGATGGGACAAAATAGAAAAGCCTCGTCGGTGCGAGACGCCAGGATCGGTATCCCGCACCGCACCGACGAGCCCCTTGGCCAGGTTCAGGATCCCGGCATCCGCCCCCGCGGATTCGATAAAAGCGCAAATCTGGCTGGTTCCAGACGATCTGGTCACTAGGTTGCGGCTCTGCCATCACCCTCCCTTAGCAGTTCCGAGCCCTTGTGACTTGTAACCACTTTCATGCCCAGGTGGCAGAGCTGTCAATCAAAAGCTGCGACTTTTTTTGGGTGTTTTGCCCGAAAATATAAGCGACTCCTTTCAAAGCGTTGTCAAAGCCTTAAATTCGGTCAAGATCCCGGGCATTCCATATGATCCACTCGAAACGGCATGGCGAAATCCTGCGGCTCCTCGGCGAGGAGGGCACGATCAGTATAGCCAGCCTTGCCGAACGACTCGGCGTCTCGCAGGAAACGGTGCGGCGCGACGTCAAGCCGCTCGCCGATGACGGGTCGGTGCTGAAGATGCACGGCGCCGTCGGCCTTGCCTCGATGGTGGGCGAGGCGCCGTTCGAGCGGCGCATGCGCGAGAATGCCGAAGCCAAGCGCCTGATCGCCAGGATGGTCGCGGCCACCATCCGCGATGGCGAGGCGATCATGCTCGACACCGGCACGACCACATCCTTCCTCGCGCGCGAGCTGCTTGGCCACCGCCGGCTGACAGTGGTCACCAATTCCTCCGACATCGCCCGCACGCTGGCGACGGTGAACGGCAACAAGGTCTATATGGCCGGCGGCGAGCTGCGCAGCGACTCGGGCGCTGCTTTCGGCATTTCGGCGATCGAGTTCGTCAGCCGCTTCTCGGTCGATCATGCGGTGATCTCGATCGGCGCGGTCGACGCCGACGCCGGCCTGACCGACTACGAGCTGGAGGAAGCGGAGTTCGCCCGCATGGTGCTGTCGCGCGGCCAGCGCTCGCTGGTCGTCACCGACCATACCAAATTCGGCCGCCAGGGGCTGGTCAGGGTCTGCGGCTTCGACGGCTTTTCCGAACTCGCCACCGACCAGCCGCCGCCGCCCGACATAGCCGCCGCGCTGAGCCGGGCCGGCGCGCGCCTGACCATTGCGGCGGCCTGACCACCGCGGACAAAGCCCGCTTTCTTTCCCGCGCGCGCCGGTGTTTAGTCCGGCCATGGCCTTCACCATCCGCCAGCTCCAGTTCTTCGTCGCCGTCGCCGAGCAGGGCACCGTCTCGGGCGCCGCGCAGAACCTGTCGATCTCGCAATCCTCGGTCACCGAGGCAATCAAGGAGCTGGAGAGCGATCTCGGCGTCGAGCTCTTCGAGCGCCATCCGCGCGGCTTGAACATCACGCACAAGGGCCACCAGTTCCTGCGCCACGCGACCAAGATCCTGGCCGATGTCTCGGATGCGCGCCGTTCCTTCTCCAGCGAACAGGCTGTCGCCGGCGGCCGCCTGCAGCTCGGCGTCACCTCGCTGGTCGCCGGCTATGTGCTCTCCGATCTGCTCGCCCGCTACCGCCGCGCCTATCCCGGCGTCGAGGTCTCCGCCATCGAGGACAATGGCGATTATCTCGAGCATCTTCTGGTCGGCGGCAAGCTCGACATTGCCGTCATGGTCACGTCCAACCTGCGCGACCGCACGGCGCTGCAGTCGGAAATCCTGGAAGTCTCGGCCTACCGGCTGTGGATCCCGCTCAGCCACAGGCTCGCCAGCGCCGACATCATCTCGATCGGCGACATCGCGTCTGAGCCGCTGATCATGCTTACCGTCGACGAGATCGAGGAGAACACCGGCAAGCTGCTGTCGGCGATCGGCGCGAGACCCCATGTCGCCTTCCGCACGCGTTCGGTGGAAGCGGTGCGCAGCCTGGTCGCCACCGGCGCCGGCGTGGCGCTGTTGCCCGACCTCGTCTACCGGCCCTGGTCTCTGGAAGGCGACCGCATCGAATCGCGCGATATTTCCGGCTCGCTGCCGGTGGTCCAGGTCGGCACCGTCTGGCGCCGCGGCTCCGGCCTGCCGCAGGCCGCGCGCGACTTCATCGGCCTCGCGCAGTCGCAGCGGATGGTGCGTCAGAGGCTTTGATCAGAGCAATTCCAGGAAAAGTGCGAAGCGGTTTTCCGTCCGGAATTGCGTCCAAAATAACTATCGGAAAAACCGATATCGGCTTTCTGATAAATGAATTTGCGAAACCGGATTTTTCACAGCACTTTTCGTTCAGGGAACAAAGCCGCGCCCTGAGAGCGCTGCCGTCGGGGCATGAAGCTCCGACCCTGTAGTTTGCGCATGGTCCTTTCCGAAAGCCGAACTGGTTTCGGAGTCATGCGCCAAAATGGGAGATCGATGATGAATGCATTCCTGAAGTCGTGCACGGCGCTGACTGTCGCGCTGACTTTTTCCGGTCAGGCCATGGCCCAGGTCAAGGAACTCGGCAAGGGCGAGGGCGAGGTCAACATCGTTGCCTGGCCGGGCTATATCGAGCGCGGCGAGACCGACAAGGGTTATGACTGGGTGACGGCTTTCGAGAAGGAAAGCGGCTGCAAGGTTAACGTCAAGACCGCCAACACCTCCGACGAGATGGTCTCGCTGATGAACGAGGGCGGCTTCGATCTCGTCACCGCTTCGGGCGATGCCTCGCTGCGCCTCGTCGCCGGCAAGCGCGTGCAGCCGATCAACACCGATCTGATCCGGAGCTGGAAGACTGTCGACGACCGCCTGAAGGACGCGCCCTGGTTCACCGTCGACAAGGTGCATTACGGCGTTCCCTACCAGTGGGGCCCGAACATCCTGATGTACAACACCGATGTCTTCAAGGAAGCGCCCAAGAGCTGGAACGTCGTCTTCGAGGAAATGAAGCTGCCCGACGGCAAGTCGAACAAGGGCCGCGTCCAGGCCTATGACGGCCCGATCCACATCGCGGACGCCGCCAACTATCTGAAGTTCCACAAGCCTGAGCTCGGCATCAAGGATCCATACGAGCTGAACGAAGACCAGTACAAGGCGGCGCTCGACCTGTTGCGCACGCAGCGCACGCTGGTCGGCCGCTATTGGCACGATGCCGCGATCCAGGTCGACGACTTCCAGAACGAAGGCGTGGTCGCTTCCGGCTCCTGGCCCTATCAGGTCAACACGCTGGTCGCCGCCAAGAAACCGGTCGCCTCGACCGTGCCGGAGGAAGGCGTCACCGGCTGGGCCGACACCACCATGATGGAAGCCGACGCCGCCCATCCGAACTGCGCCTATATGTGGCTCGAGCATTCCCTGTCGCCCAAGGTCCAGGGCGACGTCTCGGCCTGGTTCGGCTCGCTGCCGGTCGTGCCCGCCGCCTGCAAGGGCAATGAGCTTTTGACCGACGAAGGCTGCAAGACCAACGGCTACGACAATTTCGACAAGATCAAGTTCTGGAAGACGCCGGTTTCGAAATGCGCCAGCCAGAACGACCAGTGCGTGCCCTATTACCGCTGGGTGTCGGACTATATCGGCGTCATCGGCGGACGGTAACGCTCTTTACCCTCCCCTTGTGGGGAGGGTCGACGCTTGAGCGTCAGGGTGGGGCTGTCTGATGGTTCGCGCTGTCACCCCCACCCGCGGCTTCGCTGCGACCTCCCCCATCGAAGGGGGAGGTAGAGCGCCGCGCGAACTCGCCTTCGTTCAACCGGAACTGAACTGACGGGGCCCATGACCTCTGCCGTTTCCTTCAAACAAGTCTCACGCCATTTCGGCAGCGTGCGCGCGGTCGATGCGGTCGATCTGGAGATCGCGCCGGGCGAGTTTTTCGCCATGCTCGGGCCGTCCGGTTCCGGCAAGACGACGTGTCTACGGCTGATCGCCGGTTTCGAGCAGCCGACGGCTGGCTCGATCTCCATCTTCGGCGAGCGCGCCGAAGGCGTTCCGCCCTATCGTCGCAACGTCAACACCGTCTTCCAGGAC
>NZ_RZSB01000459.1:0-4877 GCF_004023285.1 Mesorhizobium sp. M2A.F.Ca.ET.067.02.1.1 | reverse complement strand
CAAGGTTGTCCGTCTGCGTGGCGACTGCGTAGGCCGCGCCGGCAATGCTGGCGCGCCGCCCATCGAACAGCATGCGGGCCGAGTATTGCGGATCGTTGGAACCGTAGAGCAGCACGGCGGCATCGCGGGCGATCCGGCCTGCTTCCATCGGTCCTGCCGCGATGGCGATGCCGAGCGTGTCGAGCAGCAGGTAACGCGCCTGTTCCAGCACCGCTGTGGGGAAGACGCAAGCGGGACGGCGCAGCACGAAATCGGCAAGGCGCGTGAACGTATCGGAACTGACGACAGGCCCCTCACGCCGGTACGACGGCACAGCCACGCGCTTATCTCCCCTGTCTTCTCACAACATCATTAAATTGGGTTCATCGCGCAGGCACGCGATTAGTTTGGCGGCTTTGGCCAAAAATATTGATGCCATGTCGCTTGTCCGCGATTGAACGGCCGGTCGCCCATGCGATAGCTATGGACATTACGCAGCTGGAGACCGGGATGAAGCCGCCACCCCCCTTGAACTATATCCGCTCGTTCGAGAGTTCTGCCCGCCATTTGAGCTTCACCACGGCTGCCAAGGAACTGGGTTATACGCAAGCCGCGGTCAGCACGCATGTGCGCGCGCTCGAACACTATATCGGCCGGCAGCTGTTCATCCGCTATCCGCGCAGCCTGAAGCTGACCGAGATGGGGGAGGCGTTCCTGCCGACCTTGCGCCAGGCGCTCGACCAGATCGACCAGGCGACCGAAGCGATCGTGGCGTCCTCGCGAAACAAAACCGTGGTCGTCTCCTGTCCGATGAGCCTTGCGGAAAACTGGCTGGCGGGCTGCATGGCCGCGTTCCGCAAGAAGCATCCCGAGATCGAGATCGTGCTGCACGGCACGATCTGGGAAGACTTGAGCGAACAGATCGCCGACATCACCATCTCGACGCGGCGCTTCGACGACCGGCCGCCTTCGGCGATCCCGCTCTGGAACGACGAGCTGGTCCTGCTCTGTGCCCCGAGCATGCTCGAGGGCGAGCATGCGCTGAAGACGCCGCAGGACATGCTCAAGGTGGACTGGATCTTCGTGCATGGCCGGCAGGAATACTGGCAGGTGGTGACCGAGGCGCTCGGCGTCGACATGGAGGACCACGACAAGGGCCTGTCGACCAACGCCTCCAACATCGCGCTCGAACTGGCTGCCATGGGCGCCGGCCTAGTCGCCACGCAACGCTCTCTATCTCACGCCTATATGCATCGCGGGCTGCTGGTCGAGCCGTTTCCGGTGCGGCCGCCAAGCCCCTGGAATTACTATCTGACCGAGAGCCAGCTCTCGAAGGGAAACATTGCCCGCACGGTCAGGGAATGGATCCTGTCCAGGGCCAGGGAGGACGCCGCCCGACCTTAGAGTTTGACGCAATTCCGGACGGAAAACCGTTACACACTTTTCCTGGAATTGCTCCAGCACCGGTTTCAGCCTCAAAAAATTGGCGCGCCAATGGCATTGTTTTTTTAGGCCTTAACGGCCGGTTTTCTGCGGTTTGTGAAGGGCCGAGCCCTTCCGGGATTTTTGCATCGCCCCTAACATGCGTGCCGCAAGGGGAATGCAACGGGCAAAAAGCCCTGAACCGGAGAACAACGATGACAATGTTCAAGAGCAACGGTGACCGCGTCCCGGCGGTCATCGAAAGCTACGCAGCCGAAGTCAAGAAGGGCGGAATGGACCGCCGCGAATTCCTGGCCATGGCCAGCGTGATGGGCGCTTCCACGGCGCTCGCCTATTCGATGGCGGGGATCGAGCCGGCCAAGGCCGCCGCACCGTTGCCCGGCAAGAAGGGCGGCATCCTGAAGATGCAGATGATCATCAAGGACATGAAGGATCCGCGCGCCTGGGACTGGTCGGAGATCGCCAATGTCATGCGCCAGTGCAACGACTACATGATCCGCTACACCACCGACTTCACCTTCGAGGGCCATCTGGTCGAGAGCTGGGAGGTAAGCGACGACGCCACCGAATACACGCTGCATCTGCGCAAGGGGGTGAAATGGTCGAACGGCGACGACTTCAATGCCGACGACATCGTCTACAACATCGAACGCTGGTGCGATAAGACGGCCGAAGGCAATTCGATGGCCGGCCGCATGAGCTCGCTGATCGATCCCGCCACCAAGAAGGCCGCCGCCGGCGCAATCACCAAGGTCGACGACCATACGGTGAAGCTGAAATGCCGCCAGTCGGACGTCACCATCATCCCCGGCTTTTCCGACTATCCGGCGGTCATCGTCCATCGCGACTTCGACAAGAACGGCGCCGACATGCTGAAGACGCCCGGCACCGGCCCCTATGAGCTGATCTCCTACAAGGTCGGCGAGTCGGCTTCGGTGAGGCGGCGCAAGGACTTCACCTGGTTCGGCGGCGAGCCCTATCTCGACGGCGTCGACTGGGTCGACTATGGATCGGACGCCTCCAACCCCGCCATCGGCAGCGCCTTCGAGGCCGGCGAGATCGACTGCAACTACCAGACGGTCGGCGGGACCGTCGATCTCTATGACAGCATGGGCCTGGTCAAGGAGCAGGTGGTCACCGCCGGCACGATCGTGCTGCGCACCAACGTGACCAACAAGCCTTACGACGACAAGCGGGTCCGCAACGCTATCCAGCTCGCGGTCGACAATGAGACGGTGCTGAAGCTCGGCTATAGCGGTCTCGGCCAGGTCGCCGAAAACCATCACGTCTGCCCAATCCATCCGGAATATTACGAGCTGCCCAAGGTTCCGCGCGACCTGGCCAAGGCCAAGGCGCTGATGGCCGAGGCCGGCCAGACGGACCATGAGTTCGAGCTGATCTCCTACGACGCCGACTATGTGAAGGACCCGGCCGACGTCGTCGCCGCGCAGATGCGCGACGCCGGCTTCAAGGTCAAGCGCACCATCATCCCGGGCTCATCGTTCTGGAACGACTGGACGAAATATCCGTGGTCGACCACCGACTGGGGCATGCGGCCGCTGGGCGTGCAGGTGCTGGCGATCGCCTATCGCAGCGGCGAGGCGTGGAACGAGTCCGGCTATGCCAATCCTGAGTTCGACAAGAAGCTCAACGAGGCGATGGCCGTCGCCGACCCGGCCAAGCGCAAGGAGCTGATGAAGGAGGTGGAGTTCATCCTGCAGGACTCCGGCATTCTGGTTCAGGCGTTCTGGCGGTCGCTCTACCGCCACCATGCCACCTATGTGAAGAACCTCGGCATGCACCAGACCTTCGAGCTGCAACTAGACAAGGTCTGGCTGGACAAGGCCTAGATCGGGCGGATCGATGCAATATTCAGGGGCGCATCCGCGCCCCTGAATTCACCGGCGACTGCGATCGATCAGTCAGCTAAATGAAATCCCAAAGCGCTGCCAAAGAGCGCGAAGCAAGTCGCCGAACAAAGGGAAGAAAGCTCAATTATGCGTACTCATGCACAAGCCGTTGTCATTGGCGGCGGCCTGATCGGCTGCTCGATCCTTTATCATCTCGCCAAGTTCGGCTGGACGGATGTCGTGCTTCTGGAGCGCAGCGAGCTGACCTCCGGTTCGACTTGGCACGCGGCGGCCAACATCCACGGCCTGCATGATTCCACCAACATCAGCCGGCTGCAGCACTACACGATGGCGCTCTACAAGGAGCTGGAGGCCGAGACCGGCCAGGGCTGCGGCATCTTCCAGCCGGGCTCGCTCTATCTCGCCCAGACCGAGGCGCGCGAGCATCAGTTGCGGCTCCAGGAAGCCAAGGCGCGTCGCTACAAGATGAATTTTTACGAGGTCGGCCGCGACGAGGCGGAGCGGCTGCATCCGCTGGTCGATTTCGGCGGCATTCGCTGCATCATGTATGAGCCGGAGGGCGGCAATGTCGATCCGTCCGGCGTGACGGCGGCCTATGCCGCGGGCGCGCGCCAGCGCGGCGCCCAAATCCATCGCTTCACGCCGGTCACGGCGACGGAGGCGCAAGCGGACGGCAGCTGGATCGTGCGCACGCCGAAGGGCGACATCCGCACGCAATGGGTGGTCAACGCCGCCGGCCTGTGGGGCAGGGAGGTCGCCGCCATGGCCGGGCTGCAACTGCCGCTGATCCCGACCGAGCACCAGTATTTCGTCACCGAGACCATTCCCGAAATCGCCTCCATGGGCCGGCGCCTGCCTTCGGTCGCCGACCGCGACGGCGAATATTATCTGCGCCAGGAGGGCCTGGGGCTGCTGATCGGCGCCTATGAGCGCAACATGAAGTTCTGGGCCGAGGAAGGCACGCCGCTGGATTTCGGCCACGAGCTGTTTCCCGACGATCTCGACCGCATCGAAGAAAACATGATGCGCGCCGTCCAGCGTGTCCCCGCCGCCGCCACAGCCGGCGTCAAGAAGGTGATCAATGGCCCGATGATCTGGTCGCCTGACAGCGCGGTGCTGTTCGGGCCGGTGCCGGAGCTCAGCAATTATTTCTGTTGCAACGGCATCATTCCCGGCTTCTCGCAGTCGGGCGGCATGGGCAAGCTCGCCGCCGAATGGCTGATCGAGGGCGAGCCTTCGCTCGACATGTTCGGCTGGGACATGGCGCGGTTCGGTCATTGGGCGGGCAAGTCCTTCACCAAAGCGCGCGTGCAGGACCAGTACAGCCACCGTTTCAAGATCCATTTCCCCAACGAGGAGCGCGCCGCCGGCCGTCCGGTGCGTACCCGGCCGGTTTACGACATGCAGAAGGAGATGGGCGCCGTGTTCGGCCTCAATTTCGGCTGGGAACATCCGTTGTGGTTCGCCGCGGCAGGCGAGCCGCGCGAGGAGACGGTCGGCTTCACGCGCCAGAACTGGTGGGGGCCGGTGGGTCGCGAGGCGCGCATGCTGCGCGAACATGCCGGCATCATCGACATCTCCAAT
>NZ_RZSB01000458.1:0-4882 GCF_004023285.1 Mesorhizobium sp. M2A.F.Ca.ET.067.02.1.1 | reverse complement strand
GAGCACAGCACCGCGTATCATCACTGTCGCCAACCAGAAGGGTGGCGTCGGCAAGACGACGACGGCCATCAATCTGGCGACGGCCCTGGCCGCGATCGGCGAGCGCGTGCTGATCGTCGATCTCGATCCGCAGGGCAATGCCAGCACCGGGCTCGGCATCGACCGCAAGGACCGGACCGTCTCGTCCTATGATGTGCTGACCGGCGAGCTCGATCTGGAAGCGGCCGCCGTGCCGACGGCGGTGCCCGGCCTGTCCATCGTGCCCTCGACGCTCGACCTGCTCGGCATCGAGATGGAGATCGCCTCGGCGCCCGACCGTGTGCTCAGGCTGCGCAATGCTCTGCGCGCCGCGGCAGAGCGTTCGGCGCCGTTCGGCTATGTGCTGATCGATTGTCCGCCCTCGCTCAATCTTTTGACTTTGAATTCAATGGCGGCAGCCGATTCCGTTCTCGTGCCGCTGCAATGCGAGTTCTTCGCGCTGGAGGGTCTCAGCCAGTTGCTGGAAACGGTCGAGCAGGTGCGCGGCACGATCAATCCGGACCTGACCATCCAGGGGATCGTGCTCACCATGTATGACGGGCGCAACAACCTAGCCAACCAAGTGGTGCAGGATGTACGCACCCATATGGGCGACAAGGTCTATGAGACGATCATCCCGCGCAATGTGCGGGTCTCCGAAGCGCCGTCCTATGGCAAGCCGGCGATCCTCTATGACCTGAAATGCTCCGGCAGCCAGGCTTATCTGCAGCTCGCCTCCGAGGTGATCCGCCGTGAGCGCAAGCTGCGCGCCGCCTGAGCCGCGGCCGCCTGGCAGCCGTGGTTAATCAGCCGATTCGATTCCGAAACGATCTGGACATTATAATGAGCGAAGACCAATCGAGAAAAAGACTGGGCCGTGGCCTCGCTGCGCTTATCGGCGAAATCGACCGTCCGGCGGCGCCGGAAAAGCCGAGCGCGACGGTGGCGGCGGACGGCAAGGTGCCGATCGAGTTCGTCAGCCCCAATCCGAAGAACCCGCGCCGGCATTTCGGCGACGCCGAGCTGACCGACCTTGCCCAGTCGATCCGCGAGCATGGCGTGGTGCAGCCGGTGGTGGCGCGCCCCTCGCCCTCGCAGCCCGGCCGCTACGAGATCATCGCCGGCGAGCGGCGCTGGCGGGCGGCGCAGCGCGCCGGGCTCGCCGAAATCCCGGTCATCGTGCGCGACGTCAACGACCGCACGGCGCTGGAGCTGGCGATCATCGAGAACGTGCAGCGCGCCGACCTCAACCCGGTCGAGGAGGCGCAAGGCTATCAGCAGCTCATCGACGAGCATGGCTATACCCAGGCCGATCTCGGCCAGGTGATCGGCAAGAGCCGCAGCCATGTCGCCAACACGCTGCGTCTGCTGAAGCTGCCTCCCGTCATCCACTCGATGCTGGTCGACGGCGATCTGTCGGCCGGTCATGCCCGCACGCTGGTGACCGCCGAGGACCCGGCGGGGCTTGCCAAGCGCATCGTCAAGGAGGGGCTTTCGGTGCGCCAGGCCGAAGCGCTGGCGCAGACGCCCGCCGGCCCGACGCCGGCCAAGGTGAAATCCGCGACAAGCGCGCCCGAAAAGGACCCCGACACGCTGGCGCTGGAGAAGCTGATGACCGACACGATCGGCATGATCGTGAGCATCGAGCACAAGGGCAAGGGCGGCACGCTGCGCGTCGATTACCGCTCGCTGGAGCAGCTCGACGAGTTGTGCCGACGGCTGAAGGACGAACGGTAGGCGGCTGGAACACCACGGTATATGGGGGTGGCTGAGGTTTTGGCTTAAGTCTGGATACGCCTGATATATCGGTGATAGACATGAAAGGGCTGGCGATATGCCGGCCTTTTTTTTGTTGACGGCCGTTGGGATTAGCCAAAGCGGCACCACGGCCTTCGCCAATCACCGGCGGCGACGAGGGCCAAGTGTCGGAATCGGCTCCGGAGGCCGCCGCTTGACAGTCGGCGGCAACGGCGTACCCTCTATTAGCTTGAACTTAAATGCCCTGGCGTGCCGATCAGTCGCGATGAGGGCTTTCTGCCGTTCCGACACCGTGAAACGGCACTGCTCGCCAAAGCGATATGCCCGACGCGCCTGACGCAAACGGGAGGTGCAAATGGCGGTCAGTTGGCAATTGTCCGGAAGCTATTTCGAAAATTGCAGCTGCGATGTCGTATGTCCTTGTCTGATGTCCACCAACGCGCAGCTGACGTCGAAGCCGACCAAAGGCGTCTGCGACGTCGGTCTGGTCTTTCACATCGACAAGGGCAATTACGGCGACGTTCGACTGGACGGGCTCAACGTCGCGATGGTTGCGCACACGCCAGGCCCGATGGCGGAAGGCAATTGGACGGCCGCCGCCTATATCGACGGTCGGGCCGATGACCAGCAGACGGAAGCGCTGGGCGCGATCTTCACCGGCGCCGCGGGTGGTCCGATGGCTGCCTTCGCGCCGATGATCAGCACCAACCTCGGAGCCAAGAAGGTGCCGATCGACTACAAGATCGACGGCAAGAAGCGGTCGGCGGCGATTGCCGGGGTGGCTGAGCTGGCCGTCGAACCGTTGCCGACCATGCGCGAGGACGGCGAGATGTGGGCGGCTACCGGCCATCCCGTCAATCCCGACTGGCTCGGTCTGGCGATGGGGGGCGCAGGCAGCACCTTCAGCGACCATGGCATGAGCTGGGACAATTCCCGCCGCAACGGGCATTACGCGCCGATCAACTGGTCCGGCCAGCTCTAGAGCGTTTCACCGTTTCACGGAAACGGCGATCCGCTATCCCTTTGTTTTTACGCAATTCCGGGCGGAAAACCGCTCACACTTTCCTGGAATTGCTCTGGCGCCTGGCAGCAGAACGGCCCGCTCATGCCGCTGACCCTGCAGCGAAACATCATACTCGCGTTGCTGATCGCCGCGGCCGCGGCGGCATGGTGGGCGCTGCTTGCCTGGCAGCAGACAGGCATGGACGCCGACATGCGCATGGACTCTCCCACCATGGGCATAACGGCCGCGCTGTTTCTTGCCGTCTGGCTGATCATGATGATCGCCATGATGTTTCCGGCGGCGGCGCCGATGATCCTGACCTTTCACCAGGTCCAGAGCGGCAAGCGGGGCCGTGGCCAGGCCTTTGTCTCGACCTGGGTGTTCGTAGCCGGCTACATGCTGGTCTGGACGGCGACGGGCGTTCTCGCATTTGCCGGCGCGGCGGGCGCGGAGATGCTGGCCGCACATGTGGGATTGTCTGCGGCGACGGACGCGCGCATCGGCGGCGCGCTGCTGATGGTGGCAGGCGCCTATCAGCTCTCGCAGTTGAAAGACCTGTGCCTCGCCAAATGCCGCTCACCGATCGGTTTCATCCTGACCTCATGGCGCGATGGGCGGTTAGGCGCGGTGCGCATGGGCCTGCGGCATGGGCTCTTTTGCCTGGGCTGCTGCTGGTTGTTGTTTCTCGCTCTGTTTCCGCTCGGAATCATGAACCTCGCCGCAATGGCCGTGGTCACGCTGCTGGTCTTTGCGGAGAAAACATTCCCGTATGGAGAGCGGATTGCGAAGGTGTGGGGCGTGGCCCTGCTTCTTTATGGCGCGGCGGTGCTGATCCTTCCGCAGGCGCTGCCAACTTTCCAGCCGATGGACACGATGACGATGAACTGACTGAAGGCGGCTCTCTGGCAAAGATAGCCTGACGTCTTCATAAAGCCGTGAGTGCCGCTGCGGTTGGCTGATACGCTGGCGGGACAGCGCCCCCCTCTGTCCTGTCGGACATTTCCCCCACAAGCGGGAGATCGGCTAATCGCCTACCTCTGCCCCAATCTCGCGCTTTCGATCGCGATGCCGAGCAGCGCCTGCCTGGCCAAGGCCTCCGCCAGGTCCGGCCGCTTGCGCGTCTGCAGCACGGCCGTCTGCAGCCGGCTAAGCGCCCGACCGAGTGCCTCGACGTTCCAGCGCTCCAGCGTCTTTTCCACCAGCTTGCGGCGCGAGAAGAAGACGGGCGGACGGGCGCCGGCAACGACCGAGGCGGCGTTGCGGCCGCCGCTCTCCATCTGGCCGCGCATCACCTGGATCGCCTGCAATTGCCGCATCGCCGAAGACAGCACCAGGAACGGATGGCCGCCGGACTGGCAATGACGGGTGAAGGCGATGTCGAAATCGCCGACCCTGCCGTCCAGCATGGCGTCGACCGCGGCATCGAAGGAGGCGCCGGAGACATCGCCGGACAGCGCGTTGATGTCCTCGATGCCGATCTCCTTGCGGCCGTGCGCATAGAGCACCAGCTTCTCGATCTCGCCGCGCGAGGCGAGGCGGTCGCCGCCGAGATTGCGGCGCAGCGCCTGGCGGGCTTCCAATGTCATCGACATGCCCGCCTTGCGCAATTCGTCGTCGATCACCGAGTCGAGATCGCGGGCTTCGTCGGCATAGCAGGGCAGAGCGATGGCGTTGGCGGCGGCCTCGACGATAGCCCTGAGGCCCGTGCCCTTCTTCAGGTCGCCCGCCTCGATCAGAATGACGGCGTCGCGGGCGGGCTCGGTGGTCAGCGCCTTGATGTCGTCGGCCAGCGCCTTCTGGCCGCTGGCGTTTCTCACCCAAAGCAGCCGCCGGTCGGAAAACATCGGCACGGTGCGAGCCTCGTCGAGCAGCCGGCCCTCGTCGCGGTCGACCTCGGCGCCGTCGAGCTTCACCACCGAGAAGGGGTCGTCGAGCGGCAGGCCGGTTTTCGCGGCGAAGGCTTTCGCGCGCTCGGCGACAAGGCCGCGATCGGGACCGTAAAGCAGGACGATTCCCATGGAGGGGTCAGGCCTCGCCAGCCACGAATCGACCTCGTATCCTTTCTTCTGTGCCATGCGGGGTGGGTTAGCATGAGGCGGGGCG
>NZ_RZSB01000457.1:0-4892 GCF_004023285.1 Mesorhizobium sp. M2A.F.Ca.ET.067.02.1.1 | reverse complement strand
GGTCCAGGGGCTGAAATACCAGGACCGGACGGACCTGGCGCCCTGGATGGCGAACTGGATGGTCCGCGCCGGCGCGGAGCTGATTGCCGAGGCCGATCTGGTCGTGCCGGTTCCGTTGCACTGGCGGCGCTTCTTCCGGCGCCAGTTCAACCAGTCTGCGGAGCTTGGACGCGCCGTTGCAAAGCTCAGCGGACTGCCATTCTCGCCATCCGCGATCAAACGCGTGAAGCTGACGCGCCAGCAGGTCGGGCTCGAACGGCATGAGCGCGAGGAGAATGTGCGCGCCGCCTTCCGCGTTCCACCGGAGGCCGAGATCGAAATCGCGGGCCGCCGGGTGCTGGTCGTCGACGATGTCTACACCACCGGCGCCACGGTGAGGGCGGTCGCCAAGGCGCTGAAGCGGGGCGGCGCCGGGGCGGTCGACGTGCTGACGTTCGCCCGAGTCCTGCCGGGGGACTTTCGGGCGGATGAGTCCGCGACTATATAGAAACTCAAACGTTGTTTTTGGTGCAGGTCGCTTCCATACAACCATTGGGCGACATGCATTGGCAGGATTGTGATCGATGGTCGATGTGACGATCTATACAAGGATGATGTGCGGCTACTGCAGCGCCGCCAAGCGGCTGCTCGACCGCAAGGGCGTGGCCTATACTGAGCACGACGCCTCGTTCTCGCCGGAACTGCGCCAGGAAATGATTTCCAAGGCGCATGGGCGAACCACCTTTCCGCAGATTTTCATCGGCGACACGCATGTCGGCGGCTGTGACGATCTCCATGATCTGGAGTCGCAGGGCCGGCTGGATGTGATGCTCGCCAACGGGAGATGATCATGGGTAGTTTCAAGGCCGCAGCCGTGCAGATGCGTTCGGGCACGAGCCCCGAACGCAACGCCGCCGACATGGAAATCCTGGTCCGCCAGGCCGCCGGCCAGGGCGCCACCTATGTCCAGACGCCGGAAATGACGGGTGCGCTGGTGCGCGACAAGGAAGCCGGCGCGGCCGCCTTCACCACCGAAGACAAGGACATTGTCGTCGCCACCGCGCGCAGGTTGGCTAAGGAGCTCGGCATCCACCTGCATATCGGCTCGACGGCGATCCGTCGCGCAGACGGCAAGCTCGCCAACCGCGCCTTCCTGTTTTCACCCGACGGCACGCTGATTGCCGGCTACGACAAGATCCACATGTTCGATGTCGACCTCGACAATGGCGAGAGCTGGCGCGAATCCGCATCCTACGAGCCGGGAACGGAAGCGGTCGTGACCGACGTCAAAGGGACGAAGCTGGGCTTTGCCGTCTGCTACGACCTGCGCTTCCCGCAGCTGTTCCGCGCCGAGGCGATGGCCGGGGCCGAGGTGCTGACGGTGCCCGCCGCCTTCACGCGCCAGACCGGCGAGGCGCATTGGCATGTGCTTTTGCGCGCCCGCGCCATCGAGAACGGCGCCTATGTCATCGCCGCCGCGCAGGGCGGCCTGCATGAGGACGGGCGCGAGACCTATGGCCATTCGCTGATCGTCGATCCGTGGGGGCGCGTCATCGCCGAGGCCGCGCATAACGAGCCGGGCGTGATCCTTGCCGAGATCGATCCGGCGCAGTCGCTTGCGGCGCGCCGCAAGATCCCCAATCTCAGGAATGCGCGGGATTTCATCGTCAATGCCGGCGCAGGCGAAGCGCCGCGTCTCAGGGGTGCTGCCTCTTGATCCGCTTTTCCCTGATCTGCGAGCACGAGCACGAATTCGAAGCCTGGTTTCGCAGCAATGACGACTTCGACACCCAGAAGAAGCGCGGCTTTGTCGATTGCCCGACCTGCGGCTCGCAAAAGATAGAGAAGGCGCTGATGGCGCCGGCCGTCTCGACGTCGCGCAAGCAGGAGAAGATGGCTTTGGCCATGGGCGAAGCGCAGAAACAGGCGCTGGCGCAGTTGAAGGCGCTGGCCGAGAAGGTGCGCGAGAATGCCGACTATGTCGGCAGGCCGACAGTTCGCGGCGTAACGCTCCCCGACCCTGAACGAAGAGAGCTTGATAGATGGCTTCGTGGCTGATGCGCATCGTCTTGTCGTCCGGGAAGTTGATCGGCAAGCGTCGGGCGATCTGTTCCGGGCTCCAGGCCCTGGCCCATCGCCGATCCTTTCGCGGACCGTGCCGGCGGCCCTTCCACCAAACGGCCGGATCAGGAACGGCGGCGCCACTTGGGGACCTGCCGGCCAGTCGCTGCTCCACATAAGTGCGCAAGGTAGTGTTGAGCGCAAGCTTGGTCGGTTTGGGCCGACGGGCCGATCGGTCGGCGTGCCATTGGGCTTTCGATGCACGATATTCCAGCCCGCCGCTGCGCGTCGCGGCATTGCGTCGTAGCTCACGGGAGATGGTCGAGGCGGATCGGCCAAGTCGGCGTCCGATCTCGCGTCTCGAAAGGCCCTGAACGCGAAGAAGTGCGATCTCCTCACGTTCCGCAAACGCAAGGTATCGCTCTGACGGCGGCTTGGTGGAAGATCTGAACATCGCTGGTGCCATGCCGCCCGCTTGTCGGTACAATCTGGTTCCAACAGGCTGCGACATGCCAGCCGCCAGCGCAGCATCTTCGCTGGTCAGCCCCTGCGCTATCCCCAACCAGAATCGCTGGAGTTCAGATCGCCCCGCCACTGGCGGACGTCCCGGTGACGGCAACGGCGCCCGTCCAGAACGGTGTGATCGTCGCTTTCCAATGCCCATCGCAACCTCCTTCGTTCAGGTGTTGCGACGACCGCTTGAATCCGCCCAATATACGAGCGAGCAGTTCCAGCGACTGATGGCCGACCACGGCATCACCTGTTCAATGAGCCGGTCGGGCAACGTCTGGGACAACGCTGCGATGGAGAGCTTCTTCTCGTCGCTCAAGACTGAGCGGACAGCCCGCAAGGTCTACAGGACGAGGGATGACGCCAGGGCGGATGTGTTCGATTACATCGAGCGCTTCTATAACCCTCGGCGAAGGCACTCGACGCTAGGCTAGCTGAGCCCCGTCGAGTTCGAGGAACAAGCTATGCTAGCTTAGCCTCGTGTCCGAAAAACCGGCAGCAGCCCACGCCGTCAGACCCTTCTGAGGCGGTACGCTGGGATCAGTCACGCCCTAAAACGACGTAGACATCTGCCTTTGACGCGTGGCAAATGTAACGCTTAAAGCCGGACACCACCCATTCTCTGGTGACTTCGTCGAGGCGGATCCACGTCTCCATTCCCGCACTATCCGAACCAACATTAGGCTCGGTTACCCTACCGCTCGGCCCCCGAGAATTGGCGTCAGGTAGCGCTCTCGCGGTGCCGCTCGGGCAAATCGGTGAAAAGGGTACGCGCAGGACAACGCGGTGGCGATAGTGGACTCGAAGGCGTAATTCAGGAAGGCAGCTTCCTCTGAGACGATTACCGCATGAGTAAGGCCCGGCTTCGGCAAGGCACCGCGATAGAGATCCGGAAACATCAGCTTCAAGTAACCGGCCTCGCCTAAGGCGCCGATGATCGCAAGTTGAGCGCCGAAATCCTGATCACGCTGAATTGCATCAACTTTCGGTGTAAGCTCACGTGACATGAAGGCGCGCACTTGTGCGCGAAATGAGCGATCCTCCTCCGCTAAAAAAACCACGCATCCGTCACAGTCTCACAAAAACCCGCCAGCATCGGCGGCGCAGCGGTGGATTGCAGTCTTCCGAAATGATCAGGCGATGATGTACCAACAAAGGTGATGTTCCATAGTTTCATAGAGTTGCTCGCCGATAACCTTACTCTCACAAGCACGACCGAGGGGATCGATACGGCTTGCCCGTATCGTAGATCGCCGTCATGGCTGTTACTCGGCTTCGTCAGTTACTTGCACAAATCCGTCATGCGATAAGGCCTATCACGACGAAGCTTGGAGGAGGGCGCCGGACACTTGGCCTTGAAAGCTTTGCTGAAATGTCCCAGGCTCGAATATCCGCATCGATCTGCGATCGTCTTGACGCCTCGGTCGATGCTATGATCAGCCCCGCGCGGCAAGCAATCTTGCAAGTAGAATGCCGAAGCGGCATTCCTAAGCTGCTTGACATCGTTCAAGTTAGCGTTCCGAAATGCCGATCGTGGATGCGACAGCAGCGATCTTGTGGGGCTTGCCGCAATTTTGCTGCTGCGCCTGCTTAGGACAAGCTCGCGTCCAACTTCCTGGCATGGTCCAATTTTTGGCTGCCGAGTTGTTGGCTTCGTCTTCTTTTGGAGTGATCATTCTTCACTTCCAGTGTCCACTCCAAGCTTTGCAGCCGTGCCAGTTCTGCATAGGGGATATGGCAGCGGATCGTATGGCCGGCCTCGGCCTCCGTCAGCTCCGGCTCCTGTGTCTCGCAGATAGCGCCGATCTTGCGCGGGCATCGCGTGTGGAAGACGCAGCCCGTCGGCGGGTTGGCCGCGCTCGGGATCTCGCCGTCGAGGCGGATGCGGGAGGTCTCGGTGCGGTCGAGTTTTGGAACGGCCGACAACAGCGCTTCGGTATAGGGGTGGTGCGGGCCGGAGAAAACTGCTTCCGATGGGCCGAACTCCACGATGCGGCCGAGATAGAGCACGGCGATCTTGTCGGAGAGATAGCGCACTACGCCGAGGTCGTGCGAGATAAAGATGTAGCTGACATCTTCCTTGGATTGCAGGTCGGCCAGAAGGTTGAGGATCGCCGCCTGCACCGACACGTCGAGCGCCGAGGTCGGCTCGTCGCACACCACAATGCGCGGATCGCCGGCAAAGGCGCGCGCGATCGCGACACGCTGCTTCAGGCCACCGGAGAGCTGACGCGGCTTGACCGCGAGATGCCGGTCGGTGAGCCGCACCGAGCGGACGAGCTCTTCCAGGCGCCTCTCCAGCGTCTTGCCGCTGAGCCCACCGAGCCGCCTCAAGGCGCGGC
>NZ_RZSB01000456.1:0-4900 GCF_004023285.1 Mesorhizobium sp. M2A.F.Ca.ET.067.02.1.1 | reverse complement strand
GACCGACGCCTGATGACCAATGCCTGCCTGACCTTCCGCGACCTGACGCTCGGCTATGGCAGCCATCCGGCGATCCATCATCTGAACGGCGTCGTCCGCAAAGGCTCGTTGACCGCGGTGGTCGGCGCCAATGGCTCGGGCAAGTCGACGCTGATGAAGGGCATCGTGGGCGTGCTGAAGCCGATGGAAGGCGCCGTGGTCCGCATGCCGGGCGTCCGCACCGCCTACCTGCCGCAGCAGTCGGAGCTCGACCGCTCCTTTCCGGCGCGCGTCGTCGATCTGATCTCGCTCGGCCTGTGGCCTAAGCGCGGGATGCTTGGCCGCTATACGAAAGAGGATCGCGAGTCGGTCAGCAAGGCATTGATGGCGGTCGGGCTCGGCGGCTTCGAGAGGCGGCCGATCGACACGCTGTCCGGCGGCCAGCTGCAGCGCACGCTGTTTGCCCGCGTGCTTTTGCAGGACGCCGACCTCATCCTGCTCGACGAGCCTTTTAATGCGGTCGACGCCAAGACCGTCGGCGATCTCATCCAATTGATAAAGCGCTGGCATGGCGAGGAGCGCACGATCATGGTCGTGGTGCATGACCTCGATCTGGTGCAGCAGAATTTCCCGGAAACGCTGCTGCTGGCTCGCCAGCCAGTGGCCTGGGGGGACACAAAGGAAACGCTGCGGCCGGAAAACCTGCTCAAGGCACGGCGCTTCCACGAGGCCTGGGAAGAGAATGCGCCCTGGTGCGAGCCGAGCGAGCATGATCACGCCCATGACCATGGGCACGACCATCAGGATCATGCGCATGATCACCGGCACGGCTCCGGACCGGGGGCGGCGTGATGGAATTTTTCTACGGCTTGTTCATCGCGCCCTTCGCCGATTTCGCCTTCATGCAGCGGGCGCTGTTCGGCTCGCTGATGCTGTCGCTCGGCGCCTGCCCGGTCGGCGTTTTCCTGATGCTCAGGCGCATGAGCCTGTCGGGCGACGCCATGGCGCATGCCATCCTGCCGGGTGCGGCCGCCGGCTTCCTGCTCTACGGGCTCGAGATCCTGCCGATGACGGTCGGAGGGCTGATCGCCGGCATCATCGTGGCGCTTGGCGCGGGAGCCGTGTCGCGCTTTACCATCCAGCGCGAGGACGCCTCGATGGCGGCCTTCTATCTGATCTCGCTTGCGGTCGGCGTGCTGATGGTGTCGATCCGCGGCTCCAGCGTCGACCTCATGCATGTGCTGTTCGGCACGGTGCTGGCGCTCAACAATGAGGCGCTGATCCTGATCGGCGGCATCGTGGCAGTGACGCTCGCCTGCCTCGCCATCTTCTGGCGCGCGCTGGTCGCCGAATGCCTCGATCCGCTGTTCCTGCGCTCGGTGAGCCGCATGGGCAGCCCAGTGCATTTCATCTTCCTAGGCCTTGTCGTGCTCAACCTCGTCGGCGGCTTCCAGGCCCTGGGCACGCTGCTCTCGGTCGGGCTGATGATGCTGCCGGCCGCTGCCGCCCGCTTCTGGACGGTGCGCGTGGAACCGATGTGCGCGCTCGCCGTGCTGATCGGCTTTGCCTCCTGCATCGCCGGGTTGCTTCTATCCTACCACGCTTCGCTGCCTTCCGGCCCGGCGATCATCCTTTCGGCTGGCGTCGTCTATTTCTGCTCGATCCTGTTCGGCACGCGTGGCGTATTGCGCGCCCGCATCGTGCATCACCGCCACCGCACCGCCTGACCAATCCCCAAGCAAGGAGACTGTCCCCAATGCTGAAATCCTTCCGTGCCGCGCTGACGTTGAGTGTTATAACATTAAGCGCCGTCGCGACCTCTTCCGCCTTCGCGGCGCCGCTCAAGGTCGTGGCGAGCTTCACCGTGATTGCCGATTTCGCCAAGAATGTCGGCGGCGACCGGGTCAACATCACCACCATCGTCGGGCCGGACGGCGACGCGCATGTCTATGAGCCGACCCCGGCCGACGCCGTGGCGATGGCAGGCGCCGACGTCGTGCTGGTCAACGGCCTGCATTTCGAAGGTTTCCTGCAGCGCCTTGTCGATGCGAGCGCCACCAAGGCCGCGATCGTGACGCTGACCAAGGGGGTCACGCCGATCGACTTCAAGCCGGAATTCGCCGACGCGGATGCCGCCGAAGGCGCCGGCACAGGCGGCGGCAAGACCGTCACCGATCCGCATGCGTTCCAGTCGATCGCCAATGCCAAGATCTATGTGAAGAACATCGCCGAGGCGTTCTGCGCGGCCGACAGCGAAGGCTGCGACAGCTACAAAGCCAACGCCGCCGCCTACACCACCAAACTCGATGCGCTGGAAGGCGAAGTGAAGGCGGCGATCCAGTCGATCCCGGAGGCGAAGCGCGTGGTCATCACCTCGCATGACGCCTTCGGCTATTTCGAGCATGAATACGGCCTGACCTTCCTGGCGCCGCAGGGCATCTCGACCGATTCCGAGCCTTCCGCGGCCGACGTCGCCAAGCTCGTCGAACAGGTGAAGCAGGACAAGGCTGCGGCGATCTTCGTGGAAAACATCACCAATCCGCGGCTGATCGAGCAGATTGCCGGCGAGACCGGCATCAAGGTCGGCGGCACGCTCTATTCGGACGCGCTGTCGGGGTCGGATGGCCCGGCCTCGACCTATATCGACATGATGCACAACAACATCACGCAGATCAAAGGCGCGATCCTCGGCAGTTGAGCCGGGCTAGTCGGCGAAACGGCAAACGCCGCCTTTCCAGCCGGACATTTCCGGCTGGATTCCCATGCGAAAATGTCTATCTGCTGAATGAGCATCTCCTGATCGAAGCGGATTGGCCTTTCCATGACCGACTTCACGCCTTTCCAGTCTCTGCTTGGCGGAGCCCTGATCGGGCTGTCTGCCGTGCTGCTGATGGCATTGCATGGCCGCATTGCGGGAATGACCGGGATCCTGACCGGCTTTATCCCGCCAGTGTCCGCCGACTGGAAGTGGCGCGCTGCCTTTCTCGCCGGCGCGATCGGCGCGCCGTTGCTGATCCAGCTCGCCGGCAAGGACATCGAGTTCAATGTGCCGGTACCGACGCTGGCCCTTGTCGTCGGCGGCTTTCTCGTCGGTGTCGGCGTGCATTTCGGTGGCGGTTGTCCGAGCGGGCACGGCATTTGCGGCATCGCGCGACTGTCACCGCGCTCGTTCGTCGCCGTTGCGACCTTCATGGCCACCGCCATCGTCACCGTTTTTGTCACCCGTCATGTGATTGGAGGCTGAACCATGAGCAAGCTCGCCTCGGCCTTCCTGATCGGCGGACTTTTCGGTTTGGGCATCGCTGTGTCCGGCATGATCAATCCGGCGAAGGTGCTGAATTTCTTCGACATCGCCGGAACCTGGGACCCTAGCCTGATCTTCGTGATGGGCGGCGGCCTGGCCATTGCCTTTGCCGGTTACCGCTTCATTTTCGCCCGACGCAAGAGGCCGGTATTCGAAACGGCTTTCGCCTTGCCGGGCAGGAAGGACATCGACAGCCAACTCGTCGGGGGCGCCGCGTTGTTCGGCATCGGCTGGGGCATTGCGGGCTTTTGCCCAGGCGGCGCCATTCCGGCGCTCGGCCTTGGCCGCGCGGAGACGCTGATCTTCGTCCTCGCGATGGTGGCGGGCATCGCGGTGGGGCGCTTGGCCAGGACCCGGCTTGCCCGCCTGGCGACCACATAGGAAATCTCCACCGCAGTTAGTTGCCCGCCGGTCCGGGGAGTGGCAGAACTGCACCCAAGCCAACAGGCGCCTAGGATTGCGAGGACGATATCATGGAATACCGCCAGATCAGCGACGACTATTCGGTCTCCGGCCAGATCCAGCCGCAGGACATCGCCGCCATCAAGGACGCCGGCTTCAAGAGCGTGATCTGCAACCGGCCGGATGACGAGCAGCCTGGCCAGCCTACTGCCGACAGCGTCAAGGCCGCGGCCGAGGCGGCGGGGCTGGCGTTCCGCTACATTCCGGTCATCAGCGGCCAGATCACCATGGACAATGTCGAGGACCAGGCCGCCGCGCTCGACGAGCTCGAAGGGCCGGTCTTCGCCTATTGCCGCTCGGGCGCGCGCTGCACCAATCTTTACGGCCTGATCCAGCAGCAGCGGGGTTAAATCGGCAGCGCGCCGGTTTCCTTGAGCGTCTCCAGCACGATAGCCGTCTTCACGTGCTGCACGGATTCATGCGGCAGCAGAACGCCGTTGACGAACTCCGACAGTGATTTGAGATCGGGCGTCACCACCTTCAGGATGTAATCCATCTCGCCGGTCAGCGCGTGCGCCTCCTGCACTTCGGGCAGTCGCGCCACCAGTTCGCCGAAGCGGCGGGCATTGTCGCGGTTGTGGGTGGCCAAGGTCACCGAGATCACGTTGACCAGCGAAAAGCCGAGACGATCGCGGTCGAGCACGGCGCGGTAGCCCTTGATGTAGCCATCGTCCTCCAGCCGCTGGCGGCGGCGCGAGCATTGCGAGGGCGACAGGTTCACGCGCTCCGAAAGATCGTTGTTGGTGTATCGCGCGTCGTCCTGCAGAAGCGCCATTATCTTGCGGTCAAACTGATCAAGGCGCGCATCATCCATACGTATTCCTCCAATCATGCACAATTTGGGCACATGATGCGCATTATGGGCGACTGAATGCAAGCACCGTGCGGCGACTCCGCGCTATCCTGATGAAAGATGGCCAAGCCCGGCCAAAACAGCTTTCGGAGGACTGCCATGGGCCCCTTCCCGCACGACGCACCGCCCGCGAAAATCAGCAAGCAAAATCCCGCCGGCACCGACGGTTTCGAATTCGTCGAATTCGCGCATCCCGAGCCCGCCAATCTTGCCGAGCTGTTCACCCGCATGGGCTATACCGCGGTGGCCAAGCACCGGACCAAGGACATCACCGTCTGGCGTCAGGGCGACATCAACTATGT
>NZ_RZSB01000455.1:0-4901 GCF_004023285.1 Mesorhizobium sp. M2A.F.Ca.ET.067.02.1.1 | reverse complement strand
GATTTCCATCACCGCCAAGCCGCGTTCCAGCGAGCCGACATGGTCGCGTGAAATGGATTCCTCTTCCACGAACCTCTCCAGGCCAGCGTTGACTCCAGGCAAACTTTGGAGCTAAAAGTATCTCATTTAAAACACATGTTCGCAATACGAACTTTTTCGATTACGGAGCCTGGAGATGGTCAAGTTCCTGCCGCTGAAAGAGGCGGTCGCGGAAAGCGTGCATGACGGCGACACCGTCGCCTTCGAGGGCTTCACCCATCTGATCCCCACTGCCGCCGCGCATGAGGCGATCCGCCAGGGCTTTCGCGACCTGACGCTGATCCGCATGACGCCCGACCTGATCTATGACCAGTTGATCGGCATGGGCATGGCCAGAAAGATCATCTTCTCCTATGTCGGCAATCCAGGCGTCGGCCTGTTGCGGCGCGCCCGCGATGCCATCGAGAACGGCTTTCCGCGCGCCATCGAAGTCGAGGAGCACAGCCATGCCGGCATGGCCAACGCCTATGAGGCGGGCGCCGCCGGCCTGCCCTGCGCGGTGTTCCGCGGCTATCGCGGCGCCGGCCTCGCTTCGGTCAACCCCAACATCAAATCGGTCACCTGCCCCTTCACCGGCGAGGTGCTGGCCGCCGTCCCGGCAATCCGGCCGGACGTCACCTTCATCCACGCGCAGAAGGCGGACCGGAAAGGCAATGTGCTGGTCGAAGGCATCATCGGCATCCAGAAGGAAGCTGTTCTTGCTGCAAAACGCGCGGTCGTGACGGTCGAGGAAGTGGTCGACGATTTCGACGACCTGCACCCCAACCTCACCGTGCTGCCAAGCTGGACGATCGCGGCGATTTCCGTTGTGCCGGGCGGCTCGCATCCCTCCTATACGCATGGCTACTACGAGCGCGACAACGCAGCCTATCTCGAATGGGACGAGATCGCCGCCGACCGCGACCGCTTCCAGGCATGGATCCGGAAGAACGTCATCGAGAGCAGCGCCGACGACTTTGCCGGCCGCGTCGAGCATCTGAGGAAAGCCGCATGAGCGACGCTGATAATCTGGGCTTCACACCCAACGAGATGATGACGATCGCCGCCAGCCGCGCCCTGAAAAGCGACGATGTCTGCTTCGTCGGCATCGGCGCGCCGTCGGCGGCCTGCAACGTCGCGCGGCTGACCCATGCGCCCGACATCACTCTGATCTATGAGAGCGGCACCATCGGCACCGCGCCCGACGTCTTGCCGCTGTCGATCGGCGACGGCGAATTGTGCGAGACGGCGGTCACCACCGTCGCCGTGCCGGAGATGTTCCGCTACTGGCTGCAGGGCGGCCGTATCTCGATCGGCTTCCTGGGCGCCGCCCAGCTCGACAAGTTCGGCAACATCAACACCACCGTCATCGGCGACTATGCGCATCCCAAGACCCGCCTGCCCGGCGGCGGCGGCGCGCCGGAGATCGCCACCTCATCGAGACAGGTCTACATCACCATGGCGCAGTCGAAGCGCGGCATGGTCGAGAAGATCGATTTCTTCACCTCCTTCGGCCATGGCGAAGGCGGCGACCACCGCAAGCGCCTCGGCATCGACACCGCCGGCCCGACGCTTCTGATCACCGATCTCGCCATCTGGAAGCCGGACCCGGTGACCAAGGAATTCACCGTCGTGTCGCTGCATCCAGGCGTCATCCGCGCACAGGTGCAGGAAACTTGTGGCTGGACGGTCAAGTTCGCGGAGGCCCTTGACGAGACGCCGGCGCCGACGGAACTCGAGCTGAAGACATTGCGCGACCTGCAGGCCCGCACCAAGGCGGCGCATCAAGCGACCGCCAAAGGGAAAGCTGCTTAAATGGCTGAAGCCTTCATCTGCGATTACATCCGCACGCCCATCGGCCGCTTCGGGGGCGCGTTGTCCTCCGTGCGAGCCGACGATCTCGGCGCCATCCCGTTGCGGGCGCTCGTTGAGCGCAACATGGGTCTCGACTGGGCCGCCACCGACGATGTTGTCTATGGCTGCGCCAACCAGGCCGGCGAGGACAACCGCAATGTCGCGCGCATGGCGCTGCTGCTTGCCGGCTTGCCCCAGGACATTCCTGGTTCGACGGTCAATCGCCTCTGCGGTTCGGGCATGGATGCCGTCACCATCGCCGCGCGCGCCATCAAGGCTGGCGAGGCCGAGCTGATGGTCGCCGGCGGCGTCGAGTCGATGAGCCGAGCCCCCTTCGTCATGCCGAAGGCCGATGCAGCTTTCTCACGCAATGCCGAAATCTACGACACCACCATCGGCTGGCGCTTCGTCAACCCGCTGATGAAGAAGCAATATGGCGTCGATTCCATGCCGGAGACCGGCGAGAACGTCGCCGAGGACTTTTCCGTCTCTCGGGCCGACCAGGACGCTTTCGCCGTGCGCAGCCAGGACAAGGCGGTGGCCGCGCAGGCCAGTGGCCGGCTGGCGAAGGAGATCACGCCGGTGACCATCCCGCAAAGGAGAGGCGATGCAATCGTCGTCGCGAAAGACGAACATCCCCGCGCCGGCACGACCATCGAAACGCTGGCCAAATTGCCGACGCCGTTCCGCCAAGGCGGCACGGTCACCGCCGGCAACGCTTCCGGCGTCAATGACGGCGCGGCCGCCCTCATCATCACCTCGGAAGCGGCAGCAAGGAAGCATGGGCTGACCCCGATCGCCCGTATCCTCGGCGGCGCCGTCGCCGGCGTGGCGCCGCGCATCATGGGCATCGGACCGGCGCCGGCCACCAACAAGCTTTGCGCCCGCCTCGGCCTGACGCCCGAACAGTTCGACGTCATCGAATTGAACGAAGCCTTCGCCTCCCAGGGCATTGCCGTGCTCCGCCAACTCGGAATTTCCGAGACGGCGGAGCATGTGAACCCCAATGGCGGCGCCATCGCGCTGGGTCATCCGCTCGGCATGTCCGGCGCACGCATCACCGGCACGGCGGCGCTGGAACTCAGCGAGCGCGGCGGCAAGCTGGCCTTGGCCACCATGTGTATCGGCGTCGGCCAGGGTATCGCGATCGCGCTGGAGCGGGTCTGACCGCTCAGGCAGATCAATAAGGCAACCCGACGTAATTCTCGGCAAGCGCCGTCGATGCCGCTCTGGAATGCACCAGGTAATCGAGCTCGGCTTCCTGGATGCGCTGGCCGAACTCCCCCGTCTCGGGGAAGCGATGCAGGATCGTCGTCATCCACCAGGAAAAGCGCACCGCTTTCCACACGCGCGCCAAAGCCTTGGCCGAATAGGCGTCGAGCCCGGCCTCCGACCTCTCGCGGTAGAATTCACGAAGCCCGGCAAACAGATAGCCCACGTCGCTGGCAGCGAGGTTCAGGCCCTTCGCGCCGGTCGGCGGCACGATATGCGCAGCATCGCCGACCAGGAACAGTTTTCCGAAGCGCATCGGCTCGGCGACGAAGGAACGCAGCGGCGCGATCGACTTCTCGAAGGACGGCCCGGTGGTGACCGCGGCCGCAATCTGCGCCGGCAGGCGGCTGCGCAGCTCATCCCAGAAGCGGTCGTCCGACCAGTCCTCGACGCGCTCACCGGCGGGAACTTGCACATAGTAGCGGCTGCGCTGCGGCGACCGCATCGAGCAGAGCGCGAACCCTCGCTCGTGATTGGCATAGACCAGTTCGCGATCGGCCGGCGGCACCTCGGCCAGCACGCCCAGCCAACCGAACGGATACTGGCGCTCGAACGTCTTCAGCGCGCCGTCCGGCACTGACCTGCGGCTGACACCGTGATAGCCGTCGCACCCGGCAATGAAGTCGCAATCGATGCGATGCGTCGCGCCATCCTTGTCGTAGGTGACGAAGGCCGACGTGCCATCGAAATGATGCAGCGCGACATTCGACGTTTCGAACACGGTCTGGAGCCCCGACGCTTCGCGCTTCTGCATCAGATCGAGCGTCACCTCGGTCTGGCCATAGACGGTGACATGCTTGCCGCCGGTGAGCGCGCTCATGTCGATGCGATGCGCGCGGCCGTCGAAGGCGAGCGAGATGCCTTCATGCGGCAGGCCCTGGGCATGCAGCCTGTCCGCGGCGCCCGCCTCGCCGAGCAGGTCGACCGTGCCCTGTTCGAGCACGCCGGCGCGCACACGTCCGAGCACATGCTCGCGGCTGGATCGCTCGAGGATGATCGTCTCGACACCAACGGTGGCGAGCAACTGGCCGAGCAGCAGGCCGGACGGCCCGGAGCCAACGATGACCACCTGCGTGCGCATCAGTGACCCAGGCTCTCGATCTGCGCGGTCAGCTCGGCTGCGAGCCTGAGCGCGGCGGCGGTCGCCACCACCATTTGCGGCAGGATCAGCCACTCCAGTGTCCAGGCCGCACCCGAGCGCTCCTGCTCATGCACCAGCGCCTGATGCATGCCGGAGAGCTGAACGGCATTGAAGCGCGCCAGCGCCACCAGCGCTTCCGCCTTCACCGGATTCTGCTTGTGCGGCATGGCCGATGAGCCACCCCCGCCGGAAAGCTTGATGTCGGAGCCAACCTCCGCCATCAGCGCGACATCCTGCCCGAATTTGCCGAGGCTGCCGGTAACGAGCGAAAGCCAGGATGCGAACTCGGCGAGCGCGTCGCGCTGGCTGTGCCATTGCGGCGTATCGGCAAGACCGAGCTTCGCGGCAAGCGCGGCGCGAACGGCCGTGGCCTTGTCGCCGAGTTTTTCCAGCGTGCCGGCGGCGCCGCCGAACTGCAGCGCCAGCAGACCGCCGGATATTTCGGCAAGGCGCTGCTGGTGACGCTCGAGCGGCGCCCTCCAGGAAGCAGTCCGATTGGTCACCGTGATCGGGATCGCCGGCTGCATGCGCGTCGTCGCCATGAACTGACGTTCTCCGAACTCGAGCTCGAGGCCGGTGAGGCGCACAACATTCTCGCCAAGCAGCAGGCCGATAT
>NZ_RZSB01000454.1:0-4915 GCF_004023285.1 Mesorhizobium sp. M2A.F.Ca.ET.067.02.1.1 | reverse complement strand
CTCTGGCAGAGCCGCACTTCGGAGCGGAAGAAGGAGACCGAATCCAACCTTGCCGCGATTGCGGCCGGGTCGGTCAGCGGCGCCATCAGCCGATCGGCGAGCAATCTCGCCCCGCCGCCGGTCACGGTGCGGTCGATCGCCTTGAACAGCGAGCCGTCGCGGCTACCGGAGAGCGTGCGCAGCAGTTCCAGGTTGGCGCGGGTCGCCGGGTCGATGAACAGCGTCGAGCCCTGCTCCTCGCGCTCGGGCCGCGACAGCGGCGGGCGTTCGGCTTTTTGCGTCTTTTCGACATAGGCGATGGCGCCCGAAATCGCCGACAATTCGGCGCGCGAGAACGTGCCGAAACTGTCCGGCGTCGCGACCTCGAAGAAGCGCGCGATGCGGCCCGTGGCCGAGGCCGAATCGAACAACGACGGCGGCTGCGGATTGGCGACCCGGCCGAGCACATCGAAGACCGGCCTGAGCTCCGGATCGTGGAAAACCGGCTCGGCGACGATCAACTCGCGCGGGTCGACGCGAAAAATGTCGGCAAGCAGCCGCTCGGCGCTCGTCTCGGCAACGCGGAACGCGCCGGTCGAAATGTCGATCCAGGCCAGCGCGAAGCTCGCCTGGCTGGCAGCGGCGACGCCAACCTTGACGCGGCCGAGCGCCATCAGGAAACTCGATTCCGAGGGCGCGAGGAGCTTGTCCTCGGTGATGGTGCCGGGCGTGACCAGCCGCACCACGTCCCGGCGCACCACCGATTTTGAGCCGCGTTTCTTGGCTTCCGCCGGATCCTCGATCTGCTCGCAGACGGCGACGCGAAAACCCTGCGCGATCAGCTTTTGCAGATAGTCGTCCGCCGCATGCACCGGTACGCCGCACATCGGAATGTCGTGGCCCTGGTGCTTGCCGCGCTTGGTCAAAACGATGCCGAGGGCCTGGCTCGCCTTCTCCGCGTCGTCGAAGAACAGCTCGTAGAAATCGCCCATGCGGTAGAACAAAAGCGAGTCAGGGTTCGCCGCCTTGATCTCGATATACTGCTCCATCATCGGCGTGACGCCCCCGGTGGCGGGCGCAGGCGTCGTCGTCTCCTGGGCGTCGTTGTCTGTCGGCATGTGCATGTTCATGCCGGGACGCTAGCAGAAGTGGCAGCCCGGTTTAATGCCGGCGGCGCGAAAAGCAGGGGAAGACTGGGCGGTTGCGCCATCGGCAGGAACAGGGTGCGCAAGGCATGTTGCCTCACGAGGTCGGCCGACATATGGATCGTCCGGGCCCATGAGAACATGGTGGGGCGATGAAGCAGGACGGACACGAGACGTTCGAGGAGATGGTCGGCCCCGCCGGCTCGCTCGGCCGCATTCGGCTTCTTGCCGCTAACCGAGCCAACCGAACCAGAACCAAAATCAAGGCGTGGACGCGGATACGGCTGCCCTTCATCCTTCCGGCGCGCGGGCCGATTTCGGGCCTCGATGGCGGCATCGAGATGCCTCTCCACATTTTCAGTCGCGATCCGTTGATCCTCTATGTACCTGTCGGCGGCAGGCGCCCGCTCTACGCGCTCGCCGCCTTCTGCCGACGCCTTGCGCCACGACGCGCTACCTTCCTTCTGATGCCGAACTGGACGCTGGAACGGCCTGCCGTCATCGAGCAGATTCGCAAGGATCTCGCCTGGTTCGCCAGGACCTGCCCCAAACACGAGCTGATCTTTCTCTGCAACACAGAGGAAGAGCGACGCCAGATTGCAGGCGTTGGCGGCAATGCAATCTTCTCCAATCACAATCTGATGATCTCGGAAGACGTGTTCCGGCCGCTGCCGGACGTGCCGGTCGAGTACGATGCCGTCTACAATGGCCGCATCTCGCACACCAAGCGGCACTATCTCGCCTTCGAGATCGAAAGACTAGTCCATGTGACGTCCTCGATCGGCGAATTGCCGCCGGCCGGCGACCGCGCCTTCATCCGTCGCCTGCAGGCGCAATCGCCGCTTCACAGCATCGCCAATCCGCTCGTTGATGGCCTGCCCGGCCGGCTGACCTCCGCCGAAGTCAACCGCGTCTACAACCAGGCCGCGGTCGGGCTCTGCCTGTCGGCGGTGGAAGGGGCAATGTATTCCAGCATGGAGTATCTGCTGGCCGGGTTGCCGATCGTCTCGACCCCGAGCATCGGCGGCCGCGACGTCTATTTCGATCCGGACTACTGCATTATCGCCGAGCCGGAGCCGGCCGCGATCCGCCGCGCGGTCGAGCGGCTTCGCGACCGGGCCATACCGCGGGAGGAGATTCGCGGCCGCACGCTTGAAAGGGTAAAGGCGGAACGGTTGGAACTGATGGCCTATCTCTCGGCGCTTAAGCGACGCATGGGCAGCGATGATCCGCCCTTCTCCGAATGGCCGTTCGCCGGCACCTCTGGGCTGACGCGCTGGGCTTCGGTCAGCGAGCACCTGCGCGAGATTGCCGCGATCTCATCAGGCAAGATTTGATCGTCGCCGGTACCGCGGAGGAACGCCGTCACTTGATCGCTTGGCCGTTTACAGCGGCTGAGTATGGCCTTAAGCGGTAGTTTAAAAGAATGCGCTCGCCTCAAGAGCGCGAATTGGTGAGGAAAACGTCAGGCATCATGGCCAGGAAAACTGAAAGCAGCGGCCCTTCCGTCAGTCCCGAGGAGGCGCTGGAATTCCACGCCATGGGGCGGCCCGGCAAGCTCGAGATCGTCGCCACCAAGCCGATGGCGACGCAGCGCGATCTGAGCCTCGCCTATTCGCCGGGCGTCGCCGTTCCCGTGCGCGCCATCGCCGAGGATCCGAGCCGCGCCTTCGACTACACGACGCGCGGCAACATGGTCGCCGTCATCTCCAACGGCACCGCCATCCTCGGCCTCGGCAATCTCGGCGCGCTGGCCTCCAAGCCGGTGATGGAAGGCAAGTCCGTGCTGTTCAAGCGCTTCGCCGATGTCGATTCGATCGACCTTGAAGTCGATACCGAGGATGCCGACGAGTTCGTCAACTGCGTGCGCTTCCTCGGGCCTTCCTTCGGCGGCATCAATCTCGAGGACATCAAGGCGCCGGAGTGCTTCATAATCGAGCAGCGGCTGCGCGAGCTGATGGATATCCCGGTCTTCCACGACGACCAGCACGGCACGGCAATCATCTCGTCCGCCGGGCTGATCAACGCGCTGGAGATCACCGGCCGCGACATGAAGACCACCAAGCTGGTCTGCAACGGCGCGGGCGCGGCCGGCATCGCCTGCATCGAACTGATGAAGGCGATGGGCTTCGCGCCGGAAAATGTCATCCTGTGCGACACCAAGGGCGTCGTCTATCAGGGCCGCACCGAAGGCATGAACCAGTGGAAGTCGGCGCCGTCCAGCGCCTCGGCCTGTCCGCCAAGGGCGCGCTGACCACCGCCATGGTGCAGTCGATGGCGAAGAACCCGATCATCTTCGCCATGGCCAATCCCGATCCGGAGATCACGCCCGAGGAAGTGGCCGAGATCCGCACCGACGCCATTATGGCGACCGGCCGCTCGGACTACCCCAACCAGGTCAACAATGTGCTGGGCTTCCCCTATATCTTCCGGGGCGCGCTGGATGTGCGCGCCACCACCATCAACGACGCGATGAAGATCGCGGCGGCCAGGGCGCTAGCCGAGCTGGCGCGCCAGGACGTGCCGGACGATGTCGCCGCCGCCTATCAGGGCAACCGGCCGAAATTCGGCCCCAACTACATCATCCCCGTGCCGTTCGACCCGCGCCTGATCTCGGCGATTCCGCTGGCGGTGGCCAAGGCCGCGATGGAATCGGGCGTCGCCCGCAAGCCGATCCTCGATCTCGACCGCTACGCGCAGGAACTGTCCGCCCGCCGCGACCCGATCGCCTCGACCCTGCAGCGCATCTACGACCGCGTGCGCCGCCAGCCCAAGCGCATCGTCTTCGCCGAAGGCGAGGAGGAGCAGGTGATGCGCGCCGCCGTCTCCTATGTGAACCAGAAGCTCGGCACGGCGATCCTGCTCGGCCGCGACGACGTCATCAAGGACAATGCCCGCAATGCCGGCATCGACTTGAACAAGCAGGGCATCGAGATCATCAATGCCAGGCTGTCGCGCCGCAACGGCATCTACACCGACTATCTCTACGAGCGCATGCAGCGAAAGGGTTTCCTGTTCCGCGACTGCCAGCGCCTGATCAACAACGACCGCAACCACTTCGCCGCCTGCATGGTGGCGCTGGGCGATGCCGACGGCATCGTCACCGGCGTTACCCGCAACTATTCCACCGCGCTCGACGATGTGCGCCGCATCATCGACGCCAAGCCCGGCCACCGCGTCATCGGCGTGTCGATCGTGCTCGCCCGCGGCAGGACGGTGCTGGTCGCCGACACCGCCGTCCACGACATGCCGAACGCCGAGCAGATCGCCGACATCGCCGAGGAGGCGGCAGGTTTTGCCCGCCGCATGGGCTACGAGCCGAGGATTGCCATGCTCGCCTATTCCACCTTCGGCCATCCGCAGGGCGAGCGCTCCGAACGCGTGCAGGAGGCGGTGCGCATCCTCGACAAGCGCCGCGTCGATTTCGAGTATGACGGCGAGATGGCGGCGGACGTGGCGCTGAACCCGCGCTCCATGGCGCAATATCCGTTCATCAGGCTCACCGGCCCGGCCAATGTGCTGATCATGCCGGCATTCCATTCCGCCTCGATCTCGACCAAGATGCTGCAAGAACTCGGCGGCTCGACCGTCATCGGCCCGCTGCTGGTCGGCTTGAACAAGCCGGTCCAGATCGTCTCGCTGAACGCCAAGGACTCGGACATCGTCAACATGGCGGCGATCGCGGCCTATACGGCGGGGAATTGACGGGCCGGCGCGTCAAAGGCCCTGCTTGGGATCAAACAAACGGGCCCGCGGCGATGCCACGGGCCCTTTGCGTATGAGGTGGTAGG
>NZ_RZSB01000453.1:0-4918 GCF_004023285.1 Mesorhizobium sp. M2A.F.Ca.ET.067.02.1.1 | reverse complement strand
GTATAGATTGGGATCGGGTGAGGCGCGCCCTCGCCTCGGCAAGGATCGCGTCGGCTTCCTTGCGCTTCTTCAGTTCCAACTGGACGCGCCGCCAGATCGGCAGATAGAGGTCGGCGTCACGGCCGGCCTTCGACATGAGCATCGCGACGATGTCGAGATGCTCCTCCAGGCGCGCGACGGTGAGCGGCGGCATCGGCCGCGTCGCCCAGGATTGGCGTGGCCTGGCGCCCATTTCAGTCGCGGCCCTTGTCTTCGACTTCGACCGGCTCGCCGTCCTTAAGGCGATACCAGGTGTCGGGCTTGATGCCGTCGCGACCGGCGATGCCAGCCCAGACGTTGACGATGTCGCCGTTGCTGCTGCGTTCGGCCAGGAAAAGCGCGCACCCTTCCCTGCCCCGCACCTTGCCTTCATAGCCCGAGGCGGTGGCAGCGCCTCGCCGTCCCGAGGCGGTGGCAGCGCCCCAATCACCAGATGCGGTGGCAGCGCCTCGCTCGCCCGATGCGGTGGCAGCGCCCTCCGTTCCCGAGGCGGTGGCAGCGCCCTGGTAGCCCGAGGCGGTGGCAGCGCCACAATCACCAGATGCGGTGGCAGCGCCACAATCACCAGATGCGGTGGCAGCGCCTCGCTCGCCCGATGCGGTGGCGGCGCCTCGCATGCCCGAAGCGGTGGCAGCGCCCTGGTAGCCCGAGGCGGTGGCAGCGCCATAGCTTCCCGATGCGGTGGCAGCGCCTCGCCATCCTGATGCGGTGGCAGCGCCCTCCGTTCCCGAGGCGGTGGCAGCGCCTCGCATGCCCGAGGCGGTGGCAGCGCCTCGCCATCCTGATGCGGTGGCAGCGCCTCGCCGTCCCGAGGCGGTGGCAGCGCCTCCGTGATCGTCGTTCCTGACCTGCTCGCTATCGCCGGCCGTGTGGTTTCCCTCGACCAGCCTGGCGCGGTCTGTCACCCATTTCACGGCATCGAGGATCAGCTGGGTCAGGCCGATCTCCTTGCCGACGGTCAGGATCTCGGCGGCGGTCTTCTCGCCGCCATCGTCGCTGTCCATCGCGCCGGAAATCTCGACCTGGCAGATGCGCGTGCCGGCCGGCGCGTAATACTGGAACAGCGCCAGAGGATGGCCGGTGATGACGTGGAAGCCGCCTTCGCAGGCCTTGACCTTGCCGTCATGCCGATAGGTCTTGCCGATCTCGAATTGAAAGACCTTGCCGTCGGGACGGCAGGTCAGGTCGTCGAGAAAGCCCTTGTAGGCGGTGATCGCCGCCGGAACAGTCTCGGCGTTCGGGTCTTTCTTGGCGCGCGGCATGGTCATTTCTCTCCGGGTTTGATTTTGCGGATGGCGTTGCCGCTGGTGATCATTACGTAGCCGTCGGCAAACTGGACGCGGATCGAGTTGAAGGCGCCGCGCGCGGTGACGGCGCAGGCCTGGCCTTTGCGGCCCTGGCGGTCCCAGCGGTAGATGTAGGGGAAGCTCAAAGCAGCCTCCCCTGCGGTTTCGCCCGCGCGCTTTCGCGGCAGTCAGGGCAGGTGTGCGTCCACTCGCCGGCGCCGCGCTGGATCGACCAGCCGTCGGCGCGGGCGTCGGACACCATCACGTCGAACTCATCGGACTGATAGGTGCGCTTCTGGCTGACGCCGCAGTCGCAGACGATCTGCTGAAGGCCGGCATGCTTCTCGATCATGATGGCCTCCCAAGCGGCGGCAGGTCCACGATGTCGCGCGCCTGGTCAAAGGCGTCCGGCAGATGTGCCAGCAGTGCTGCGCGCAGCTCGCCGTGGCCACCGGGTGCCGTCATGGCGATGGCACAGCCGCAGGCTCCGACCAGCAAGCCGATGGCAAGCGCCTCGTATTGGATTTCCGGATCGCTGGAGATCGCCGGCGCCTTCGCCATCACCTCGCCAAAGGCTGTCGCGATTGCAGTCTTGGTCATCTGCGCAATGGCGTCGAACGGATCGTTCGCGTCGAACTTTTTGCGATTGCTCATAGGACCGCCGCCTCGCGCAGCTCGGGCATACCGTTGTGCTCAATGCCGTCGAGCAAGCGGCCGGCGACCTTTTTGCTGACGCGATCGACGCGCACGACGCTCTCGCCGTGAAAGCCTTGGCCGCCGGCGAGGTTCAGCCATTGGCCGTTCGGTGTTTCACGGGCGACGATGTCGCATCGCCGCCAGTCATGATCCTCGACCTGGCGATCATAGACCTGCTGAAACGACCCCCACTGCTTGAAGAAAAACGGCACGCGGTTGTTCGCGCACTGGTCGCGCAGCGAGCGCGCCCAGGCGGGATGCATCGGCCGTGCGCCTGGCCCGCTCTCGCCGCCGACGATGACCCAGTCGAGCCGCGTGCAATGCTCGCAGCCGATGCGGCACGGCACTTCCCATGGCGGGCAGCGGTCGCAAAGCGGACGCAGGTATTTGCTGATGTCCAGCGGCCCGAGCAAAGGCTCCGCCGAGACGAAGCGGACCTTTGCCGGCGTCGACAACAGATCAGGAAGCCGCTCGTCGGCGCGCTTCTGGTCCTCGGTCGAGGTGCCGAGCCAGACATTGTGCAGCGGCCATGACTGCACCTCGCGGGCGCCGCCGCTGAAGGTGTACCAGTTGGTATAGATGTCATCGAGCAGGTCGCGGCGCGAGACGAACTCGCGCATGCGCTCAGTCCGCTTAGTGAGCACCTGGTAGGTGTGGTGACTGGCGGCGGCCATGACGGTGAAGACGTCGAGGATCCAGTCGTCCGGCACGTTCTCGGCGAAGAGATCGCCATGCGCGCAAACGAAGATGCGGCGCGGCTTCTTCCAGTCGAAAGGCTGGTAGAGCCACTGCTTGTTGAGCCTGACCTCACCGGTCCAGACCGGGCCGGCCTTGGTGTCGCGCGTCAGCCCCTTGCGGCTGTCAATCTTCTTCAGCCGCGTGCCGGCGAGCTTCATCGCGTAGCAGTTCGTGCAGCCAGGCGAAACGACCGAGCATCCTGTGATCGGATTCCACGTCGCGTCGGTCCATTCGATGGCGGATTTGTCAGCCATGGACTTCGTCCGTGAAAGGCTTCCAGTCCTTTGGCGCGGCAGGCAACGCCATCCAGTGTGTGGGTCGGCCGAGCATGCCATGCCACGTCCAGCCACCGCCATTGTGATCGATCCATTTGGCCGTCACGGGCGCCGCCCAGCCTTCGCCGATCGGATCCGGGCTGTAGGCCGCGTTGCGGTGGACCATCCAGAGCAGGACCTTTGTGCCGTCCTTCGGTGCGGTGTCGATCGGCTGCCATTCAGCTGCCGCTGCCGGCCGTAGGCGGTCGAAGTCGACATCGCTGGCGCAGCCCGAAATGTCCCAGGCTATTTCGCAGCTCTCATCGTCGATGACCGCCGTCACGGTCGCCATCTCGATCGAGCAGACGCGGTCGCCTTCCTTGAAAGTGCTCATAGGAAAAAGCTCCACAAGATGACGCCGCCGCCGATCGCGACCGTGAGCGCGACGCCGGCGAGGAAGATGGTCTGCGCCCGCCGGCGGGACTGGCCGCCGATGCAGTCGGCCTCGCATTCGCAATGCGGATAGATCGAGCACAGCTGCCGAGGCTCCGTGTGGAACACCGGCACCGTCACGGCCTCGCGCACGGGCACGCGGTTGAGGCGCTCGTTCATCTACGCCGCCCTGAGATGGCTTGTGCTGCGGCCGAGGCCCGAGGCCTTGGCCAGCGCCGAGCGCTGCGCCGAATAGTTCGGCGCCACCATCGGATAGTCCTTCGGCAGGCCCCATTTGGCGCGATAGGCTTCCGGCGTCAGGCCGAAATCGGTGGCGAGGTGGCGCTTCAGCGAGCGAAAACGCTTGCCATCCTCCAGGCAGACGATGTGGTCGGGGAAGATCGAGCGCTTCGGATTGACCGCCGGCACTGGCGGCGCCGAGGGCGCGACGGCCTGGCCGGTGGCGAGGCCCTTGACAGAGGCGCTGACGCTGGCGATCAGCTCCGGCAACTGGCCGGCCGGCACCGAGTTGTTGCTGACATATGCCGAAACAATAGTCGCGGTCAGTGAGACGAGATTGTCCATTTTCTTACTCCGTTGAAACAAAGGGAAATTTCAGGCAGGCAGCACGAAGCCGAGCGCGAAGAACGGCAGCGCGAACATGATGAGGCAGGCGAAGGTCAATGCCGGCGCGCCATCGCGGCTGATCGCGGCAAACAGATCACCGGGCGCGCGGGCCATCGTCGCCAGGATCTGTGATGGCCTCTCATGGGCGAGGATCTGGCGCGATATCCACAGTTCCAGCCTCTCGGAAGTCGCTGCGGCGGCGATCAGCTGATCGGCGATCGTGCCCTTCTCGTCGAGCCAGGTGATGGCGGCGCGCAGCTGCTCGTCCGAATAGCTCTCGCGCCAGTGGCGCGGGGCCTTCAGGTCTAGGCCGAGGCCCTCGCATTCGGAAATGAGGTCCTGGCGCTGGCTGAGGGGTTCGCAAATCGTCATTGCTTGGCGCTCCCGTCGCTCCGGCGTCGGGCATTCCAGAGGACAAGCGCCTCCGCGAATTTTTCCGCCTCCGGCCCCTGCGCGCCGCAGTCGCGGCAGATGCCGTGGAAATGGTTGTTGATCGGCTCGATGGCCGAACCGTTGCGGATTGGATGGTCGAAAGGACAGGGTTTTAGCTTGGCTCTGCTGGTCATCGCCTTACTCGCTTTTCGCGGTGAGTTCGGCGTCACCATATGAGTACAAATGTACTTAGTCAATACACTTGTATAAATTCAGGCGACCAGGCAACGGAGCCAGAGCCTCAGCCGCCGGTTTCAATTCGCGGTGAGGCGCGACAGTGTCGTCAACTGGTCGATGGAATCTGCCACCGCATCCGGCGCCATGCGGATGGTGAGCGGCAGGCGGTCGCGGAACTGCAGCAGGAACAGGCGGTCCGATGTCTGTCTGTCGATGGTGACCGCGCAATCGTCCGGG
>NZ_RZSB01000452.1:0-4927 GCF_004023285.1 Mesorhizobium sp. M2A.F.Ca.ET.067.02.1.1 | reverse complement strand
ACCTATTCGATGCCCGGCCTGACGTCGGCGGCGAGCTCATCGGCCCAAGCCGGCGCGATCGAGATCGTCACCACCGATGCCAACGGCCATCTCGCCTCCGTGACCCCGGGCGCGCTCGGCTTTTCCGATCCCGCGCAATTCAACAGCCTCAATTCCCGCATCGACAGCGTCGGCAGCCGCGCCTATTCCGGCGTCGCCATGGCGATGGCGCTGGCCGGCGCGCCGACCGTGCTGCCGGACGAAAAATTCGTCACCACCTTGAACTGGGGCACGTTCGAGGGCGCCAATGCCTTTGCGCTCAGCGCGGGCGCCCGGCTTGGCTCGCAACTCCAGCTCAATGGCGGCATCGCCTTCGATCCCAACCAGAATATGGCCGGCGGACGGCTGGGCCTGAGGATGAGCTGGTAGGAAGCGCCGGCGCGCCAGGATGATCCCGATGCGAACAGTCACGATTCTCCTTGCGGCGATGCTGGCCGTGTGCGCCGCTACGCCCGGCCTTGCCCAGACGCAGACCCAGGCGCCGGCGCCGGGCAAGAAGAAGGCGGCGCCACCGGCGGCGCCCGCGGCGCCCGCCTGGCCGGCAAACGCCGCGCAGGCGATCTACCTTGCCCGCAGCACGATGATGGCTCTCCAGCAGGCGGTGGAAACAGGCAACTTCACCGTGCTGAGGGACATGGGCTCGCCAGGCTTTCGCGCCCAGAACACTGCCGCCGACCTCGCGATCAGGTTCCAGGCGCTGCGCCAGTCCGGCGCCGACCTGACGGCGGTTGCCGTGGTCGCCCCGCAGCTCTCCACGCCGCCGTTTCTCGACCCCCAGAAGCAGCTGCACCTTGTCGGCCTGTTTCCCACGCAGCCGCTAGAGATCGATTTCGACCTGTCCTTCGAAAACGTCGACAACCGCTGGCGCATCTCCGCCATCGGCGTGACCACCGCCCCGGCGCCGAAGGCGCAGGAGGGTGGGGATAAGGCGGCGAAGTAGAGCGCCGGCGAGGGCGGCTGCGATATAGGAGATCGCGAGGCGGCAGTGGCGCTGGAGGTCAATCCCGAGCCGACGTTCACCATGTAGGCTTAGCCCCAAGATTCAGTGGTGGTGAGCACGCCGCTGAGCAGCGGTTCGAGGTCGTCCCACAGCTCCGCCCAGTTCTCCCGCGCCGGCCGGCCGCAAGCCTTCGGCGCTGGTATCGGTCAGCCTGTCGGCGGCGCCGGAAAGCCCCGAGCCCGCTGCCCAGAACTATGTCGACCGCTTCGTCTCCGTGACGGGGTGGCAGCCGCGCATGACGCTTCTGCTGGGCGGCGCCTTGCGCATCACCAAATTACTCCAGGAGCAGTTCGTCAAATTCGTCGTCATGAAGGGCGAGGACCCAGACCCTGGGCAGGATAACGAATTCACCGACTGGAACACGCTCGCCGGCTTCACCGATCGGTTCCTCGCAACGATCGGCTAGCCCGCGGCCGAGCCGGCCTGTCCCGCACCGGCTCGCGCGGATGTTTGAGGCGCGGTCCTGCCCGATGATCGCGAAGCAGGCCGCGCTTCAATCAACAAGTTCATTGCCCTTCACAAGGGCGACCCCGGGAAGGCACTCAAGGAAATGATCGTGCTCAACGGGCACCTTCAACGGCGGCTCGACGCGCTGCCGGGTACTCGGCAGAAAGCATCGCGCCGGCGTGAGAAATGGCGGGTGACCCAATAAAGCCGTTGCGGATGTGTTCAGCAAGCCGTTGGAAATACGGGTGGATTTGCTGTCGGATGAGAGATGGGTTTAGGCCAGGGATAAGCCCCAGAGTCCATAAGCCAGAGTCCACACCCCAACGTTCAGAGGAGAAAGCTGTCGCTTTCTCCTTGGTCAAATGGGAAAGCGGATCGACCGAAAGCGATTGTGGGTCGCCCAGCCAACCGTGACAGCAGAAAAATCTTTGCACCGATGGCATCTCCTTTCGACCCAAAATGATTGTCTGCTTGGGGCCGAGATCGGAACGTCCGCTTTCGGGGATGATTGGGCTAGAAGCCGACCTTTTCACCCAGCGTAGCGCCGACCGCTTTGCGCCTCCAGCGGACGTTCGGATACTTGCAAGAACTATTCTCACTACGGAACTCGCCGTCACATCGAATCTGGCGGCGCGAAGAAGCAGTTCATATGCTCCTCACTTGGATGCAGGCAGATATGAAAATCGTGGTCACCGGACGGCAGCGCGTCTCTATACGGAATCTGAAACAAATGCTGTCGGGTCACCAGGTGGTGGTCGCCAGGAAGTAGTGTAACGGAAAAGCCGCTCGGTCCAGTCTTCACCGATGCGCCCGGGATGCGCTCGCAATCGCCTCCCGGGTCATCTCCCTTGCAGCAAGCTGGCGGATAAGGCCAGCCGCGCACCGCATCATGCGCGCCCGCGCTTCCGCCCGTTATCAACGCGCAGGCTGCCAGTACAGCCGTGGGTTTCGAAGCCATCAAGGTTAGACCTGCTGCCCCTCGTCGCCAGCTGGCATAATCGGCCAAGACAACCTTGGTGTAACGAAAGGAAACCGATCAAACGCCGATTTTCTCCCGATCTGGAGTTTGATATGTTCCTGATCAAGTGTTCGACGTTCTGCGCAAGCAGAGAGATGCGGGATGAATCCGCGCTCATCCAAGACAATCGTGGTGAACGGCATCACTCTCGATTTTGCCGCCGGGATTTTGCGCGACAGCCAAGGCAAGGATGTGGTCTTGCGCTCGCAAGCCTTCGCGGTGCTTGAATACCTCAGCAGGCATGCTGATCGCGTCGTCACAAAAGACGAGCTCATGCAAGCGATATGGCCTGGTATTGCAGTAACCGACGACAGCTTGGTGCAATGCATCGGTGATATCCGCCGGGCACTGCGCGACAAGAACCAGATGGTTCTCAAGGTAGTGCCAAAACGCGGATACAGACTCGCAGTTGATGCCGCGGAATGGCCGATCGAACTGAAAGGCCGGAGCCGGTCGGCAGCCATTATAGCTCTGGCCATGGTCTTGTTTGCGGCAGGACTCCTCTGGGGCATTAATCATAGCGCCGATGAGAGTGGCGCCGGGGCAGTTCTGCCCTCCGTTGCCGTGCTGCCATTTGGGATGATCGGTGGTGATGCGGACCAGCAGCGGCTGGCTGACGGCCTGACCGAGGACATCATCACTGACCTTGCCCGATTTCCAGAATTTCGGGTGATAGCTAGTAATACGACCGCAGCCTACAAGGAAAAGACGTCTAACACGAAAGAAGTGGGTGCGGCTCTCAAGGCTGCCTTCATCGTCGAGGGCTTGATCCAGCGCCAGGCCGATCGCGTGCGCATCACGGCGCAACTTGTTGAATCTGCGACCGGCAAACACATCTGGTCGGACCGGTGGGATCGGCCCGAAAACGACTTTTTCGCGATTCAAACCGAGATCGCCGAGCAGGTCTCGAACCGGCTCGGCGGTGGCGCAGGCCTGATTCAAGAGGCGGGCCGCCGGGAAGCGCATCGCAAGCCACCAGCGAACCTCAACGCCTACGAGCTCTACCTTCTCGGCACCGAGCGGCTCGAACGGGTCAATCGCGACGATCTGGAAGAGGCCATCCGGCTTCTCACACGGTCGCTGGAGCTTGATCCCTCCCTCGCCAGGGCTTGGATCGAGCTTTCGCACGCCCACAAGGTCCTTGCCGGCTTCGGGGTGGAGCCCCTGCGGAACCAAAAGCTGGCTGCCGATGCTGCGATGCGCGCGGTCACGCTCGACCCGGGTGACGCAGAGGCGCATGTGGTCCGCGCGATTACCCTGGCCGAGAGCGCCGATCTGGTGAAGGCGAGGGCGGAGTTCGAGACGGCCCTCAGCATGGCGCCGAACGAGTTCGAGATCCTGACCTTCTACGTTACCTGGGCGGCCATGTTCGGCGAGCCCGAACGCGGAGCCGAATTGGCCGACAGGGCGATCAGCCTGAACCCGAACTTCCCGATGTGGAGCACCCGTCCGCTCAACGTCGCCTACTTCTGGGCCGGCCGTTACGAGGACGCCCTACGCATGACGGACCGGCTCGGCCCTGACAATTACGATCGCTGGGTGGGGACGTTTCGAGCTGCCGCGCTTGCGGCCCTGGGCCGGACGGATGAGGCGCGGACGCTTGTCGCGTTCATCCTCCAGAAGTATCCGGACTTGAGCATAGAGGGAATAATCGCCAACCTCCCCTTCACCGAGGTACAGCGGAACCGGCTGATCGAAACGATGAGCCTCGCCGGCTTTCCACGCTGTGCCAAGTCTGGGGACCTGGCCAAACTTGAGAAGCCGGTCCGGTTGCTCGGATGCGGGTCGCCGTAGACGGCAAGCGACAGTCTGCATGATCGAGGGGGCGCATTCTGTTCGCACGAAGGGGCCGTAAGGAGGTATCGCCATGATTATCCGCATTTATCGCGGCACGGTCTTTGCTGGAAAGCAGCGTCTCTGGCAGGAGCGTGTTGAGTCGCTTTCTATTCCCTGGCTGAGGAAGCAGGCGGGGCTCATCGCCTTTTACCCCGGTAAGCCACCTGCGGAGAGTGCGGGCAGGACGTTCTGCATGGTGATGGTCTGGGATGGCCTGGAGTCGGTGAAGGCCGCTATCGGGCCAGACTGGAATAACGCGATTTATCATGGCGATGAAGCCGAGTTGATCGAGTCTGCACAAGTCGAGCACTTCGACCTCTTTCCGTAGGCTGCCGAGTGCAGGGCAACAATGAGCCGAGAACAGGCCGGCAGCTTCGGTCTACGAATCTTCGAAAGCGGACATTCAGGTGGGCGTGGACATTGTCTGCGAAAATGGAAGACTTAGGCTAGGCGGGGAATCTCTACGAGGTCGCTCCAGCCTCTTCCAACATCGCCAGGAATAAGCGGTGTTTGTCAGGCACACCTTTGAGCACGTGCTCTCCGTGATCTGCGAAACGTAGGCCTGAACCTGCCACCAAGCCCTGGTC
>NZ_RZSB01000451.1:0-4936 GCF_004023285.1 Mesorhizobium sp. M2A.F.Ca.ET.067.02.1.1 | reverse complement strand
GCGTCAACGCCAGCGGCAGGCCGAGCATGGCCAGCGTCCGATAGGTCTCGATGTCGATCAGCCGCTGCGACAGAGCGCCGGTGCTGGCCGGCGTCAGGCCGCGATCGAGCACCAGCATGCGGGTCAGCCCGTCGCCGTCCTGGCGGAAATCGGTGATGATGGCGGCGGCGCCCCTTTCGACCAGCGAGTAGCAAAGGCTGGTGGGGTCGAAGCCGGCGATCAGCCTTTCGCTCGCCTGCGTCCATTTGCGGATTTCGAGCCGGATGCCGGAAATCACCGTGCCTGGGGGCGAGAAGCCGTTACCGAAGGGCGAATCTTCCTGCCCCCGGCCATTCTCGGCCAGCGGCCCTTCCCACAGATAGGTCGAGAATTCCGTATGCCGCTCCCAACGCAGCGAGCCCTTGCCCCATTTCATGGCATGGTGGCGCGCGTTCCGCTCAGGCGCGGCGATTCCCAGCCGCCTCGAAAGCTCCGATAGCACGGCATGGTCGACCGCGGCGCCGGCCTCGGTCATGAAGGAAAGCTGGATCAGCACGCGCGGCTTTTCGATCAGCGGATGCGGACGGGCATGAACCTCGCCGATCGCGCCGGGACGCCCCTCATGCGCCGGAAAACCCATGACGCTGCCTTGGGCGCGCGGCTGGAATTCGAGACTGGACATCTCGTCGGACACGGCTGGTCCCCCTGTTTTCGACCCTTCGTGCAACCCGGTGGTCTTGCGGCAATCGGCGAGACGCGTAAACAGCAAATATTAGCATCCGGCGATGACGGCGCGCGGCAGGCGATCCGACCACATTGGGCGAATTGGATAAATAATTTGACCAGTTGGCGACAGACGCTTTAATCTGGGCAACATCCGTTCCAGCTCCAGGCGTCTCCGTTGAGCGACATTTTCTCCAGGATCGAGCATTCGCGCACCGCCGACGAGGTGGTGCAGCAGATCGAGAGCCTGATCCTCGAAGGCGTTCTGCGCACCGGCGACCGGCTGCCGGGCGAGCGCGAGCTGGCGCGCCAGTTCGACGTGTCGCGGCCGATCCTGCGCGATGCGCTGAAGGCGCTGGAGGGACGCGGACTGCTGACGACGCGCCCCGGCGGCGGCACGCATGTCGCCGACGTCATCGGCCAGCTCTTCACCAAGCCGGTGACGGACCTCATCTCCACGCACCGCAAGGCGGTGACCGACTATCTGGAGTACCGGCGCGAGATCGAGGCGGTGGCGGCCGAATATGCGGCGCGGCGGGCGACGCCGGAGGACCTTGCGCTGCTCGACCGCATCATGGCGCGCATGGAGGAGGCGCACCGGACGGGCGACTTCGACGACGAGGCGGAAATCGACGTCGAGTTCCATCATGCGGTGTGCGAATGCGCGCACAACATCATCCTGCTGCACACGCTGCGCTCCTGCTACCGGCTGTTGTCGGAAGGCGTTTTCCAGAACCGGCTTCTGGTGTTCGGCGTGCCGGGCGCGCGCGAGGCGCTGCTCGAGCAGCACCGGGCGATCCATACCGCGATCAAGGCCGGCGACCCGATCGCGGCGCGCAAGGCCGCGATGGACCACATCACCTATGTCGAGCGCTCGATGGCGGAAGCCGAGCGCAGCGGCGACTGGCAGCGCGTCTCCCGGCTGAGGCTGAGACAGCGCTCCGATGCCGGCGATATCGAACCCACACGCAAACGCTCCTAAGCACAGATTTAGCGGGGACCCATCATGAGCGAAATCCTCACCATCGCCGACCTCAAGGACTTGGCACGCCGCAGGGTGCCGAAGATGTTCTTCGACTATGCCGATTCCGGCGCATGGACGGAGAGCACCTATCGCGCCAACGAAGAGGACTTCGGCAAGATCAAGTTCCGCCAGCGCGTGCTGGTCGACATGAGCAACCGCTCGCTGGAATCGACCATGATCGGCGAGAAGGTGGCGATGCCGGTGGCGCTCGCGCCGACCGGATTGACCGGCATGCAGCATGCCGACGGCGAGATGCTGGCGGCACAGGCGGCGGAAGCGTTCGGCGTGCCGTTCACGCTGTCCACCATGAGCATCTGCTCGATCGAGGATGTCGCCTCGGTGACCAAGAAGCCGTTCTGGTTCCAGCTCTACGTCCTGCGCGACAAGGATTTCGTGCTCAACCTCATCGACCGCGCCAAGGCGGCGAAATGCTCGGCGCTGGTGCTGACACTCGACCTGCAGATCCTGGGACAGCGCCACAAGGACGTGCGCAACGGGCTTTCGGCGCCGCCGAAGATGACGCTTGCCAACATCATCGACCTTGCGCTGAAGCCGCGCTGGTGCCTGGGCATCGCAGGAACCAAGCGCCGCACTTTCCGCAACATCGTCGGCCACGCCAAGGGCGTGGGCGACGTCTCCTCACTATCGTCCTGGACGAATGAGCAATTCGATCCGCACCTGTCGTGGAAGGACGTCGCCTGGATCAAGGAACGCTGGGGCGGCAAGCTGATCCTGAAGGGCATCCTCGACAAGGAAGACGCGCTGATGGCGGCCGAGACCGGGGCGGACGCGATCGTGGTCTCAAACCATGGCGGGCGGCAGCTCGACGGCGCCCCCTCCTCGATCTCCGTGCTGGAAGAGATCGCCGATGCGGTCGGCGACAGGATCGAAGTCCACATGGACGGCGGCATCCGCTCCGGCCAGGACGTGCTCAAGGCGCTATGCCTCGGCGCCAAGGGCACCTATATCGGCAGGCCCTTCCTTTACGGCCTCGGCGCGATGGGCAAGGACGGCGTTACCAAGGCGCTCGAAATCATCCGCAAGGAAATGGATGTCACGATGGCGCTGTGCGGCAAGCGCCTCGTCGCCGACATGGGCAAGGACCAGCTCCGCCGCTAGGACGCAGTAGCCAAGATCGCACGGATCGGTTGCGTCGCTAGGGCGTTGTTCATCGATCGGCACTAGGCTTGGCTCCAACTGTGCCTTGGGAACATGTTCACCTTGACCGAAACCGGCATCCACTACCTCGACGCGCGCGGGCCGGACGGCATGCGGCTTTACGCCATCGGCGACGTACATGGACGCCATGACCTGCTCGCCGCCATGCACCGGCGCATCGAAAGCCAACTGGAACATGCGCCCGCGTCAGACTGGCGTATCATCCATCTCGGCGACTATGTCGACCGCGGTCCGGATTCAAAGAGGGTCATCGACTTCCTGATCGAGGCGCGCAAGCGCGATCCGCGCAACATCATGCTCGCCGGCAACCACGATATCGGCATGCTCGAATTCATGGCCCATGCCGAGCCGGACGGCCTGTTCATGAACTATGGCGGCGTGCAGACCGCGCAGTCCTATGGCGTGGAACTTGTCCGTGACGCCCATTGGTACGGCAAGGCGGAGACAGTCGCGCGTGGACACGCTGCGCTGGTGAAAGCGGTGCCGCGCAGTCATGTCGATTTCCTGCAATCGCTGACGTTTTCGGTCAGTTTCGGTGACTTCTTCTTCTGCCATGCCGGGATAAGGCCGGGCGTGCCGCTCGACCATCAGAACCAGCAGGACCTGATCTGGATCCGCGATGCCTTCCACGATCACCCGGGACTTTTTTCAAAGGTGATCGTGCATGGGCACACGCCCGTCCCGGAGGCCGAAGTGAAGGCCAACCGCGTCAATGTCGACACGCTCGCCTGGAAATCGGGGACGCTGAGCGCGCTCGCCGTCAATGGCGGCGACAAGCAGATCATCGACGTGCAAGGCAAAGCGCTTTAAGGCGTGCTGATATTCAGGTGAGGCCGGCCTGCAAATGGTGTTTTCCTGCGCTTCCGGTGTTCACGTACGTTAAGTACGCTCCGCTCCGGTTCTCGGAAACCACCATTTTCGACTCGGCCTGACCTGAATCTCAACACGCCTTCGGCGCAATCTCGGCGCGGGCGCGCTTCCGATTTTTGATTGGGCTCAGTCGAGCGAGGCCGTCACGCCGTAGCCGTCGACGGCCCGGTGGTTGGTTGCTGCGTCGGCGGCATAGATGCCCAGGCCGCAGAGCACGATGGCAGACAGCATGACAAAAGACAGGAGAGCTGCTTTCACGGACGTCATCTCTGGTTAAGCTTTCTGCATCTGGGCACGAGGCGGTTACCAATGCGTTGAAACGATAAAATGCGTCTCAATGTTTCGACGATTTCGCGCTTCTAAGCAGATTCTGTTTCGCCGGTGTGTCGGCTGGATCACACAAAAGGTTCATGGCGGTTGCACCAGCGATACAAAGCGCGCCCTCTTAAGGGAGTGGCCGGACACAAACCAAGAAAGAAGAGCGTTATCCCCAGGCGCAGGCGCTGAGGCGTGCCAATTATGCCACGCTGCGTCCGCGCGGATGGGTTGAGATGCAGGTCAGGCCGGCCTTACCTGAATATCAACGTACCTTAGATGGTAGCCACCCAGGCGCGGGCGATCGCCAGGCCGGCGGCATCGGCTTCGGGGCCGTTACCGGCCAACTCGTCGTCGAGCCGGTCGTTCCAGTCGGGATGGCGCTCGGCGATCGTTGCCGCGAAGGAGGTGCTCCAGTGGCGCACCATCGGCGTGTCGGCCTCGAAGTGGAACTGAAAGCCATAGACGGCGCGGCCGAGGCGGAAGGCCTGGTTTTCGGCGACCGCGCTGCCGGCGAGCCGCACGGCATTCTGAGGCAGCGCAAAAGTGTCGTCGTGCCATTCGAAGATCGGAAATTGTTCGGGCAGCGCCGCCAGGACCGGATCCGACTTCGCGGCGGGCGTCAGCGAGACCTTGTGCCAGCCGAACTCGGTGGCGCCGCCGATATGGTTGTCGCCACCAAATGCGCGGGCAAGGAGCTGACCGCCGAGGCAGATGCCGAGCACCGAGCGGTCCTTATCGGCGAAATCGCGGGTCAACTCAAGGAGCGCCGGGAAATAGGGATAGTCCTCGTCGGCCAGCGCATTCTGCCCGCCGCCCAGCAAGACCATCGCATCGTGCCCGCCC
>NZ_RZSB01000450.1:0-4957 GCF_004023285.1 Mesorhizobium sp. M2A.F.Ca.ET.067.02.1.1 | reverse complement strand
CTGCGGATCGCGCGGGCGGGCGCCGCGCGGCTCTTGGCAGCCGAGCTTGCCGGCGTCGCGGTGCCGGCGCTGGACGGCGAGAGCGAGTAGATCCTCCGCGCAAGGATTGAGCGCCGGCGTCTTGCCATCGGCGTCCGACGTCGAGCCAGGGCTCAAAGCGAACCCCCGCCTGCGGCCGACGAGAATTTTCGTCTCGCACCGATGATTTACGCCGATCTCGATTGTCTTCACCTACAGGCGCGTCCGGATGGCCGGCGGCCCGGAAAAGAGGTGATCACATGAAACCGTTGCAAAATCAGAATGTCGTCGTGGTTGGAGGCAGCCGGGGTGTCGGCCGCGCGATCGTGGAAGCCGCGCTTGGCGCGGGAGCGACCGTGCTTGCCGTCGCCCGAGGCGCCGCCGACCTGAAGCAGCTTGCCTGGGAACGGCCGGGCTTGAAGACCCTCAGCATGGACGCGACGGCGGAAGCCGCGCCGCAAGCGGTTTTCAATGCGCTGGCGCCCGACGTGCTGGTGGTCTGCGCGGGGGCGCTCGCCGCTGCCGAGCCGATCCAGGAGCAGAGCTGGGAAGTCTTCTCGGCGAATTGGGAAATGGATGTCAAGGCATCGTTCCTGTTCTGCCGCGAAGCCCTCAAGGGTCGGCTGAAGCCCGGAGCCCGCGTGCTGCTGATTGCCAGCGGCGCCGCCGTCACCGGCGGCCCGCCGAATTCAGGCGGCTATGCCGGCGCCAAGCGCATGCAGATATTTCTGGCCGGCCACTGCCAGAAGGAATCCGACAAGCTCGGCCTCGGCCTGCGCTTCATGGCGCTTTCGCCGGCCCGCATCATGCCGGGCACCGGGGTCGGCGATCGCGGCATCGACAGCATTGCCGCGTACATGGGCATCCGCCCGGCCGACTTCCTCGCCAGCTTGAGCGACATGCAGACGCCGGACGATGTCGGACGGGCAGTGGTCGAGCTCGCGTCGGGCAAGCCGCAGGGCAGTTCCTTTACCGTGAGCGGCAACGGCCTTGCGGCAGCAGCGTGAGGCGAGCAGGATGGCGGCCGAATTCAGCGCGCCGGGCTTCCCATGACTGACGCCTCCGGCCCCTTCGAGCCTTTAGATAGGCAAGGCCGGCCGGTCCTCGACCGGCTGGCCTTCGAACGCCTGAGCGTCGCCCACCGCCGGGCGCTCAAACTGCATTGCTACCGGATGATGGGTTCGCTCAACGAGGCGGACGATCTCGTCCAGGAGACGTTCCTCAAGGCCTGGCGCGCGCGGTCGCAATTCGACGGGCGCGGCTCGGCGCGCGGCTGGCTCTACGCGATCGCCACCAAGAGCTGCCTCAACGCGATCAAGGCACGGTCGTCGGCGCGGCGCATTCTCGAGCAGCCCGGGCGGCCGCCCTCCGAAGGAGGCGCGACCGGCGGCCCGACCGCGGAACTCGCCTGGCTGGAGCCATATCCGGACGCGGAGCTGCCGGATATTGCCGACGACGGGCCCGGCCCGGAAGCGCGCTACGAGGCTCGCGAGGCGGTACGGCTCGCCTTTGTCGCAGCGATCCAGCTGCTGCCGCCCAGGCAGCGCGCGGCCCTCCTGCTTTGCGATGTGCTCGGATGGTCCGCCATCGAGACCGCGCAATTGCTCGGCGGAACTACGGCCTCGATCAACAGCGCCTTGCAGCGGGCCCGAACGACACTGGGCAACCGCCAAGTGCGCCCGCCGCAGCGGTCGCGGCCCAGCGCGGACGAAGGCGTGCTGCTCGAACGCTATATGCAGGCCTGGCAGGCCGACAATCTCGCGGGGCTTGTCGACCTTTTGCGCGAGGACGCCGTCTACCACATGCCGCCCTGGCGGGAATGGTACCATGGACGCCCAGCGATCGGCGCTTTCCTTCGAACCGTCTGGGGCAATTTTGCCGGCTATCGGGCGGTGGCCGTCGGCGCCAACGCCCAGCCGGCGGTGGGCATCTACGCGCTCGGCCGCCGGGATTCCACCTGGCGGCCGCATTCGCTGCATGTCATCGAAAACACCGACGGCAAGATCGCCTCGCTGACGATCTATGTCCCGCCGCTCGGCCCCGCCCTGTTCGAGGCCTTTGGCCTACCGCCGGAGCCACTTGCCTTAAGGGTCTAGTCCACATCCTCATCCGCGCCGGCCGCGGGCGCCGTCAGCAGCACGGCGGCGCCCAGCAGCGCGGCAACCAGCGAGCCGGCGAGGATGCCGACCTTCACCGCGTCCTGGAGCGCCGGATCGGCGGCGAAGGCGAGCAGGCCGATGAACAGGCTCATGGTGAAGCCGATGCCGCAGAGCAGCGAAATGCCCAGCATGTGCAGCCAGCCGGCATTGACCGGCAGGTCGGCGAGGCCGAAGCGGATGGCGAGCGCCGAGGAGCCGAAAACGCCGACCAGCTTGCCGAGAACCAAGCCGGCGGCGACGCCGAGCGTCAGCGGCTCGACAAGGGCTGCAAAGCTTAAGTCCCCGAGCGAGACGCCGGCATTGGCGAAGCCGAAGATCGGGATGACGAGGAACGGTACGAGCTTGTGCAGGCCGTGCTCCAGCCGGTGCAGCGGCGAATGTTCTTTATCGTGGCTGATGCCGGGAGACCGCTCCAGCGGGATGGTGAGCGCCAGCGCGACACCGGCCAGCGTGGCATGCACGCCCGACTTCAGCACCAGCACCCACAGGACGACGCCAAGCAGGAGATACGGCCAGAGCTTCATGGCCCGCATGCGGTTGAGCACGACCAGCAGAGCGATAACCGCAAAGGCGGCGGCCAGATACGCGAGCGACAGGCCACTGGTGTAGAACAGCGCGATGATGATGACGGCGCCGAGATCGTCGATGATGGCCAAAGCGGTGAGGAAGACTTTCAGCGAGGCCGGCACACGGCTGCCGAGCAGCGAGAGCACGCCGAGCGCGAAGGCGATGTCGGTGGCGGTGGGGATCGCCCAGCCGGAGAGTGCCGCCTGATTGTCGCGGTTGACCAGGACATAGACCAGCGCCGGCACCACCATGCCGCCGGCGGCGGCGATGCCGGGCAGCACGCGGCGCGGCCAGGTCGAGAGCTGCCCGTCGAGCATCTCGCGCTTGATCTCCAGCCCGACCAGCAGGAAGAACACCGCCATCAGCCCGTCATTGATCCAGTGCGAGACGCTGAGCGGCCCGAGATAAGCGTGGAGCACGGCGAAATAGGTCTCGGCCAAAGGCGAGTTGGCGACGATGAGCGCCAGGGCCGCGGCCGCCATCAGGATGATGCCGCCCGCGGCCTCGCCGTCGAGGAATTCGCGCAGGATCAATTTCGGCCGTTGATCCAAAGCCTGCATTTCTCCTCCTCACTTCCCTTTCGGCGGCGCGATGATGCGCAAACTTCAACGGCCGGGCAAGCATCGAAGGCAATCGTCGCGGCGTATCTGTCATTTCCGAACGCCGGCGCTGCCCCTCATCTGCCTGCCGGCATCTTCTCCCCGTGGAACGGGGAGAAGATGCGCTCTCGCCTAGGATTTCGCTAAATCTCCGAGGTGCGGCCAGCCCCTTCTCCCCGTCACTATACGGGGAGAAGTGCCCGGTAGGGCGATGAGGGGCAGCGCCGGCTTTGGCGGTTGGCTCCTTCACTACAAGCCGGACCAAGACCGACCTGTAGCGCATAATGCTGCGCGCTCAGCGATGCCTAACGCGGCGCCCGCTTTGCGAGAATCCGCTGCAGGGTGCGGCGATGCATGTTGAGGCGGCGCGCCGTCTCGGAAACGTTGCGGTCGCACATTTCGTAGACGCGCTGGATGTGCTCCCAGCGCACGCGGTCGGCCGACATCGGGTTTTCCGGCGGCGCGGCACGTTCGCCGGAGGTGCGGGTGAGCGCGGCGAAGACGTCGTCGGCATCGGCGGGCTTGGAGAGATAGTCGATGGCGCCGAGCTTCACCGCCGTCACCGCGGTGGCGATGTTGCCATAGCCGGTCAGGATGATGGCGCGGGCGTCGTCGCGCTTTTCGCGGATGGCTGCAACGACATCGAGGCCGTTGCCGTCGCCGAGACGCATGTCGACCACCGCATAGGCCGGCGGATGGGCGCGCGCCTTGGCGACAGCCTCTTCGACGCTTTCCGCCGTCTCGACCACGAAGCCCCTGGTTTCCATGGCCCGGGCGAGCCGGGTGAGAAAGGGCTTGTCGTCCTCGACGATGAGCAGCGAGGTGTCCTCGCCCTCGACCATTGCGCCAGCCGTCTCGTCTCCGCTCATCTTATCGGCACCCTATTGACCAAAAGCGCTACCCGTCGAAACGAATTCCGGCGAAGGCGCTCGAAGTCCATGTTTTTCGGGCATGCCGCTTTTCCAGACACAATTTTGGGCGACATGCTTCACTTTTACGCAGATACAGTCCCGCAAGAGCAATGTCCAATTTTTAGAGCCGGCAACAGAGCTGCCATGCGGTGCTTGCAAGGTCGACGCACCATCCAGCCAAGGTTACGCATTGTCGAACATGGTGGCCGAAGCCTGATCCTGGTTGAGGAAGACGCCACGCGGCCAGACGACCTGCACCACCGCGCCTTCGCCGAGCCCGCTCGAATTGCGGAAATCGATAGTGGCGCCGGACCGTTCCAGCAAGGTCTTGGCGATGAACAGACCAAGCCCCAGGCCGCCGCCCGCCTCCGTGCCCTGGCGCGTCGACATATAGGGCTCGCCGATGCGGTCGATGATCTCGGCCGGGAACCCCGGCCCGTCATCGGTGATGGAGAAGGTGACCGTCTCATTGTCCCAGCTCCAGCTGACGGTGACCGACTTGCGGGCGAAATCGACAGCGTTCTCGACCAGATTGCCGAGCCCGTAGATGACGCCGGGGTTGCGCTGGCCGACCGGCTCGGCGCCGATGCGCTCGCCGGGCCGCAGCCGGATCGAGATGCCGAAATCGCGGTGCGGCGCCGTCACCTCCTCGATCAGCGAGGTGAGCGGCATGCGCGACAGATGCGCTTCGCCTTCCGAGGAC
>NZ_RZSB01000044.1:0-17893 GCF_004023285.1 Mesorhizobium sp. M2A.F.Ca.ET.067.02.1.1 | reverse complement strand
CGACCGACACGATCGGCGTCGCGCGTCGCGGCATCGCGGTGGCGGCTCTGACGGCGCATGGCGCGGCGGCGGATCCGGTCTCGGCGTGGCTGGAAGCCGGCGGCGAGCGCATCGCCCGCATCCGCGAGCGGCTGCAGGCGCTGACCGAAGGCGGCGACATCACCGTGTCGCGGCTGTCGGTGGCGTCCGGGCTGATGACCGACCTGACGGGGATGTGAGCTGCTGTTCCTCGCCTCCGCCAAAGGCGGGGGAGAGGTGGCCGCGTAGCGGCCGGAGAGGGGCTTCGCAGGGCGAAGGCCCTTCTCGACTGATCAACCTGCCACAGCCCGCCGCATTCCCCTCTCCGTCTCGGCTTCGCCGAGCCACCTCTCCCCACTTCGTGGGGCGAGGAACTGGCGCTTGTTGCGCCACCGCCGGAAAACATGCAGACATGGCGCCCGGCGCGAGCGGCCCGAGGGAATCAGCATGGCGGCAGTAGAGACAGTGCAGCGGGCATCGGGGCGCGGCATCTGGGGCTGGATGTTCTTCGACTGGGCGGCCCAGCCTTTCTTCACCGTCGTCACCACCTTCATCTTCGGCCCCTATTTCGTCTCGCGCATGGCGAGCGACCCGACCGCCGGGCAGGCTGCCTGGGGTTACGGCATCGCCGCGGCGGGCCTGGTCATCGCGGTGCTGTCGCCGGTGCTCGGCTCGATCGCCGACCAGACCGGGCCGCGCAAGCCCTGGATCGCCTTCTTCGCAACGATCAAGATCGTCAGCCTCAGCCTGCTGTGGTTCGCCGCACCCGGCTCGAACCTGTTCCTGGTCGTGCTGTTGTTTTCGCTGGCCTCGGTTGCGGCCGAATTCTCCACCGTGTTCAACGATTCCATGATGCCGCGACTGGTGCCGAAGGAGGAGATCGGCCGCATTTCCAACGTCGCCTGGGGACTCGGCTATCTCGGCGGCATGGTGGCGCTGATCTTCGTCGTGCTGTTCCTGGCCGGCAATCTCGAAACCGGCAAGACCCTCATCGGCCTCGATCCGCTGTTCGGGCTGGACCCGAAGCTCGGCGAGGATGCGCGCTTCACCGGGCCGATGTCGGCCGGCTGGTATTTCCTGTTCATCCTGCCGATGTTCTTCTTCACGCCCGACGCCACCAAGGGAATCCCGATCGGACCAGCGGTGCGCGAGGGCTTGTCCGAACTGAAGTCCACGCTCGCCGAGGTGCGCCAGCGCAGCGGCATCCTGCGCTTCCTGCTTGCGCGCATGATCTATCAGGACGGCGTCAATGCGCTGCTGGCGCTCGGCGGCACATTCGCGGCCGGCATGTTCCACTGGTCGATCACCGAGATCGGCATGTTCGGCATCATCCTCAACATCGTAGCCATCTTCGGCTGCTGGATCGCGGCGCGGCTCGATACCGCGCTCGGCTCGAAGCATGTCGTGATGATCTCGCTGGTGATGCTGTCGGTCGCCACGATCGGCGTCGTCTCGACCGGCCCGGGCTTCACGCTGCTCGGCCTGATCCCGCTGCCGACAACCGATTCCGGCGGACTGTTCGGCACCGCGGCCGAAAAGGCCTATATCCTGTACGGGCTGCTGATCGGGCTCGCCTTCGGGCCGGTGCAGGCCTCGTCACGATCCTACATGGCGCGCAGCGTCACCGCCGCCGAGTCCGGCCGCTATTTCGGCATCTACGCATTGGCGGGGCGGGCGACCAGCTTCCTGGCGCCCTTCATGATTGCAAGCATCACCACGATGAGCGATTCGCCGCGGCTCGGCATGGCGGCGATCATCCTGTTCCTAGGCATCGGCATGGCGATACTGGCGGGGACGCCCTATCCGGCGGACAAGCGGTAGCGCTGTTTCCTTCTCCCCTTGTGGGAGAAGGTGTCGCCGAAGGCGACGGATGAGGGGTGCTGGAAGGATCGCTGCGCGGAAGAAGTAAGCGCCTGGTATCTTTCAGTTTTCCGACGTCTCACTCCGCTGGAACACCCCTCATCCGTCTCGGCGCTGCGCGCCGATCCACCTTCTCCCACAAGGGGAGAAGGGGAAGATCGCTCAATGCCTGAAATGCCTTACACCGGTGAACACCATGGCGATGCTGTGCTCGTCGGCGGCGGCGATGACGTCGTCGTCGCGCATCGAGCCGCCGGGCTGGATCACCGCCGTGGCGCCGGCCTCGATCGCCGACAAGAGCCCGTCGGCGAAGGGGAAGAAGGCGTCCGAGGCGACGACCGAACCCTTGGTCAGCGGTTCGGCGAGGCCGGCGGCTGCCGCCGCGTCCAGCGCCTTGCGGGCGGCGATGCGCGAGGAATCGACGCGGCTCATCTGGCCGGCGCCGATGCCGACCGTCGCGCCGTCCCTGGCATAGACGATGGCGTTGGACTTGACGTGCTTGGCGACGCGGAAGGCGAATTTGAGGTCGGCCAGTTCCGCCGGCGTCGGCGCGCGCTTCGTCACCACTTTCAATTCGAGGTCGTCGACCACGGCATTGTCGCGGCTTTGCACAAGCAATCCGCCGGCGACCGACTTCGCCGTCGTGCCGGCCGCGCGCGGGTCGGGCAGGCCGCCGGTGACCAGCAGGCGCAAATTCTTCTTAGCCGCGACGATCGCGGCGGCTTCGTCGGTGGCGTCCGGCGCGATGATGACCTCGGTGAAGGTTCTCACGATCTCTTCCGCGGCTTCCGCATCGAGGATGCGGTTCATGGCGACGATGCCGCCGAAGGCCGAGACCGGGTCGCAGGCCAGCGCCTTGGCGTAGGCCGCCTTCAGCGACGAGCCTTCGGCGACGCCACAGGGGTTGGCGTGCTTGATTATGGCGATCGCCGCTGAGCGGGCCGAATCGAACTCGCCGACCAGCTCGAAGGCGGCGTCGGTGTCGTTGATGTTGTTGTAGGAGAGCTGCTTGCCCTGCAATTGCCTGGCGGTGGCGACGCCCGGCCGCTTGTCGCCCGAGAGATAGAACCCTGCATTCTGATGCGGGTTCTCGCCATAGCGCATCACCTGGTCGAGCCGGCCGCCGAACGCGCGCCATGTCGGGTGCTCGATCTGGAGTTCCTCGGCGAACCATCCGGAAATCGCCGCGTCATAGGTGGCGGTGCGGGCAAAGGCCTTGGCCGCCAGCTTCTTGCGGAAATCGAGCGACAGCGAGCCGAGATTCATCTCCAATGCGTTGACCACTGAAGCATAGTCGGCCGGGTCGGTGACGATGGCGACATAGGCGTGGTTCTTGGCCGAGGCGCGGATCATCGCCGGCCCGCCGATGTCGATATTCTCGACGATCGAGGCATAGCCGGCGCCGGAGCGGCGCACCTCCTCGAACGGATAGAGGTTCGAGACGACCAGGTCGATCGGCTCGATGTGGTGGTCGCGCATGGCCTTGGCATGCTCGGCATCGTCGCGGATGCCAAGCAGCGCGCCATGCACCGAAGGATGCAAGGTCTTCACCCGACCGTCCATGATTTCGGGAAAGCCGGTTAGCTCGGAAACGTCGCGCACCGCAAGGCCGGCCTCGGCGATGGTCTTGGCCGTGCCGCCGGTAGAGACCAGCTCGACGCCGGCAGCGGCGAGCGCCTTGGCAAAGTCGACCAGCCCGGTCTTGTCGAAGACGGAAAGCAGCGCGCGGCGCACCGGAACGAGATCCGGCGCCGGAATGTTTTTTGTGGGCACGGCCATGGCGGGCGGCCTTTCAGAGCTGTTGGAAGGGACGTTGGCCGGCCCTAGCATATGAGCCCCGGAAATCAAGTGAATCCGGGATCATGGCGCGCAGCCGCGTTTGCCGGGCAGGCTCAGTTGTTTTCGGGATAGCCGGCGATAATGGTGCGGGTCAGCTGCCAGTGGACCTCGGTAATCTCCGAGGCCTTGAAGGCGAGCACGATCTGCCGGCTGCGGCGCGGACCGCTCAGGCCGGCGAAATAGATCGATTCCTCGACCTCCGGCACCACTTCGGCGCAGGTGAAGACCCAGCTGTCGCCCTGCGCGGCGGCAAGGGTCAGCCGGTCGTGATCGTCCTGCAGCAGGCTAATATCGGGGTGGACGTGGAAGCGCACCGTGACGAAGTCGCGGCCGTTGTTGCGGATCGCGGCATTGCCCGGGCGCAGGAACCGGTCTCGCCCGGCAAGCACGTTGCCGTTCGTGCCAAGCTTCAGCTCGCGCTCATGCAGGAAGCCGAATTGCTGAAGGTAGCCGTCATGGCGGGCGACGAAGCCCTGCATGCCCTTCTGGTCGAGGCGCTTGCAGGGCACATGCTGCGGGCCGCCGATCAGCGGCGAGCCCAAAAGGTCGCTGACGCGCAGCGAGTGGCTGAAGCGCGCCGACGAGGTGTCGTTGATCGTGGCGGTCGAATGCGCCGCGGTGGCGCGCGCCAGAGGCCGGAATTCCGGGGCGCCATACGTATCGATGCCGGCATTGACGATGAAGTGCTGGCGCCCGGACGAAAGCTCGAAGGCAAGACAGCCGGCATGCGCGGCATTGGAGACGTCGATCGGCGGCGGCAGGCCGGTGTCGGCGATCACCGTCACGCCGCCCATCGAAAGGCGCTCATAGCCGGAATGCGGCGCGTGCAGCAGCGGCGCGCCCACCGTGTCGTCATGGCGCAAGATGGTGGCGATGCGGTCATGGATGGTGGCGCCCATGCCGTTGAAGCGGGCAAGGCTGCCGTCCTGATGGCGGAAGAAGCGCAGCGCCGGCAACATGCGGTCGATGGCGCCGATCAGGGCCGCCGGCGGCGCCTCGGCCTGGTTGGCATAGGTCTGGCGCAGCGGCAGGAGATCGGCGAGCAGCTCCAGCACCGCCATCGGTTTGCGCGAGATGTGGCCGCCATCGGGCAGGATTTGATGCTCCAGCTCCTCGGCCAGGTTGCGCGTCGCCGAACGCAGCGCCGAAGCCGGCGCCGGCAGCGACAGCGCGGCGAAGGCGAGCGCGATGCGGGCGCGCAGCCTGGCCTCGCCCTCCGGCATCTCACGCGCGACCGAGCGCAGGTAGCGAATCTGCACGGCAAGCGATTTGAGGAAGGCGCGATAGAACGGGAATTCGGCGCCTTGCAGCACCACCGAGGAATGCTGCAGCCAGGCGATCACGCGCTTGGCCGTCGTTCCCGGCTCCCAGGCGATGCCCGAAATCTGGTTGCCGTGCATGGCAATCCAGTCGGTCACCAGGGCTCTCGCATTGGCGGCGGCGAGCTCGGTGCCGGCGGCGCGCATGTGGCGCAGCCAGCGGAAGCCATGCAGCGATTTCTGCCAGCCGCGATTGGGCACGTCGAGCTGAAAGGGCGAGGTGCCGCCGGTCTCGACCAGATGGCCGGACAGCGGGTAGCGGCCGTAATAAATCTCCAGGGCGATTTGCGGATCGGCGAGCCGCAAATCCGGCGGGGCGATCAGGACGCGTTCGGGCGTGCGGCCGGAATAGCGCCAGCGATAGACCGGACCGGCGCGCAAACGCCGGCGCGTCTTGCGCCAGAACTCCTTCGCGACGAGCGTCCATAGACGCGTCGTGTTGCCGGCAACAAGTGCCAATAGCCCTCCAGATGTCCCCATTACCCAAGCGCAAGCTTATGCGATTCAAGAACTTATGCGAAGGCGGATTTCGCCGAAGTGAACCACTTCACGCCGCTTTGCCGGTACCGATCCCTAAAAAAGTCAGCACGTTTTTGCGGGATAACGACTCAACCAGCCCGTCTCATCCGGGCCGCGAAGAAGCCGTCCAGACCGGAAATCCCCGGCGATTCAAGCATTAGGTCGGCGGGCGTCGTGCGCAGCGCGCCCGCAGGGGTGAGGAAAGGGTCGACTTCGGCGAACTCGCCCGGGCGGATCGGGTCGTCGATCACCCCGGGGGTTTCGGCAAGGAAGGCACGATAGAGTTCTTCGCCTTCGATCGGGTCGAGCGAGCAGTTGGAAAAGACGATGCGGCCGCCGGGCCTGACGAAACCGACGGCATGGGCAAGGAGGCGACGCTGGAGATCGGCGAGCTTTTCGACATCCGCCATGGTCTTGGTCCAGGGCACATCGGGATGGCGACGCACAGTCCCGGTCGAGGAGCAGGGCGCGTCGAGCAGCACGGCGTCGAACAGGTCCGCCGGCCGGTAATCCAGGAGGTCAGTCTGGACCAGATCGGCCGTCAGGCCGAGGCGGTCGAGATTCTGCTTCAGCCGCGCCAGCCGGTTCTTCGAGGTGTCGACAGCGGTGACGTCGGCGCCGGCCAGGATAAGCTGCGCCGTCTTGCCGCCGGGCGCGGCGCAGAGGTCGGCGACGCGTTTTCCGCTTATGTCGCCGAACAGGCGCGCCGGCAGGCTTGCGGCCGTGTCCTGCACCCACCAGGCGCCGTCGGCGAAGCCGGGCAGGTCGATGACATTGGCCGACAGCTTTTCGACACGCACGGTGCCGGTCGGCAGAACGATGCCGCCCAGGCGCTCGGCCCAAAGCGCTGGATCGGCCTTGACGGTGAAATCGACCGGCGCCTCGTGGCGATGCGCGGCAAGGATGGCGTGCGCCTTGTCGGCTCCGTAGGCGGCGGTCAGCCGCTCGGCAAACCATTGCGGCGCCTCGCTGGTGGCGGCAAGCGCCCGGGCAAGCTCGGCGTCCTTGGCGCGGGCCAGCGAACGCAGCACGCCATTGACGAGGCCGGAGAAGCGGGTGGTGCGCGGATCGGATTTGGCGTGGGTGACGGCAAGGTCGACGGCGGCGCTGTCCGGAACGTCGAGGAACAGGATCTGCGCGGCGGCGACATTGAGGATATGCGAGAGTGCCGTGGCATTGGCCGGCAAGGGCTTTTCCAACCGCCTGGACAGCAGCCCGGCAATGGTCATGCGATGGCGCAGCGCGGTCACCAGGATGGCGCGCACCAGCGCGCGGTCGCGGCCGTCCAGCGCCTTGTATTGCGGGTGGCCGTGCTCGTTGTCGGTCAATCCATCGAGCGGCGTGCGGGCATCGATGACGGCGGCCAGCAGTCGCGCCGCCGCCTTGCGCGCGGCAAGGCCGGCTATCTCCTCACCGGCCTTGTGTTGCGCATTGCCTGGCTGTCCGCGCCTCGGCGGCGTCACGACCACGGACCTTTCGACCGGCGCGGTCCGGTCGGGTTGCGGCCCCACGGATTGGGTTTCGGCGGCGGCGGGCCGGCAGGCGGCGCGGGTTCCGTCCGCTTACCCCATGGACCGGCCGACGCCTCCTCGGGCTGGATGGGCCGCGCGGAAGCCTCGCGCCGATTGGCAGGCGACGCACGACCCATCTCGCTTGCCATCTCCTGTAGCGCCGCGATGCGGTTCTCGGTGCTCGGATGGGTCGAGAACAGATTGTCCATGCGCTCGGCATGCAGGGGGTTGATGATGAAAAGATGCGCCATCGCCGGGTTGCGCTCGGCATCCTCATTGGGGATTTGTTCGGCGCCGTGCGCGATCTTGGCGAGCGCCGAGGCCAGCCACAGCGGATTGCCGCAGATCTCGGCGCCGCGCCGGTCGGCCTCGTATTCGCGGGTGCGGCTCACCGCCATCTGCACGATCATGGCGGCGAAGGGCGCCACCAGCATTGCCACCAGCACGCCGACAAAGCCGAACGGGTTGTTGTTGTCGCGGCTGCCGCCGAGGAAGAAGGCGAAGTTGCCTAGCATCGAGATCGCGCCGGCAAGTGTCGCCACGATCGTCATGGTCAGCGTGTCGCGATGCTGCACATGGGCAAGCTCATGCGCCATCACCGCCGCGACCTCCTCGTGCGAGAGGCGCTGGAGCAGGCCGGTGGACGCGGCCACCGCGGCATTCTCGGGATTTCGGCCGGTGGCGAAGGCGTTGGGCTGCGGGTTGTCGATCAGATAGGTCTTCGGCATTGGCAGGCCGGCCTGCTTGGCCAGCGCCTGGACGATCGCGTAATATTCGGGCGCATTCTTCTCGTCGACCTCGATGGCGTGGTTCATCGACAGCACCATCTTGTCGGCGTTCCAGTAGCTGAACAGGTTGGTGCCGGCGGCGATCAAAAGCGCGATGACCATGCCGCCCGAGCCGCCGATCAGATAGCCGACGCCCATGAACAGCGCCGTCATCGCGGCAAGCAGCATGGCGGTGCGAAGCGTGTTCATCGTTTCATCCGTTCGGGGAGATGGAGAATTGGGGTCGATCCTTTTGGGGTCATGGCTATATGATGGGAAAGGCCGGGCTCCGTTTCAATCGGCAGGGAATATCGCATGACCGAACTGACCAACAAGACCGAAACCGCGGGCGATGGCGACGGGCCGCGAAAGATGCTGACGCCGGCCGCGAGCCGCGCGCTGGCGGAGGCCGAGGCCAGGCGCAGGGAATATCGCGAGGCCGAGGCAAAATTGCCGAAGGAAATCGGCGGCCGCGGCGGCAAGGAACCCGGCCGCTATGGCGATTGGGAGGTGAAGGGCCTCACCAGCGACTTCTAGCCGGATGTGCTGATATTCAGGTGAGGCCGGCCTGCAGGCGGCCCGGCCTGACCCCCGACACATCCTTAGGCCGCAGCCCGTGTCGGCGACAAAACGATGAAACCACTTTCGTCGACCGCAATGCCGATCTCGTCATAGGAACGGATCGTCGGGTGCGGTGTGACGAGCGGGTGGACGTGCGTGGCGCTGATCACCATCACCGAGGCGCCGGAAGCCTCGCCCGCCGCGATGCCTGCCGGCGCATCCTCGAAGACCAGGCAGTCGCGCGCCTCGACTCCAAGATGCTTTGCCGCCAGGAGAAAACAATCCGGCGCCGGCTTGCCATGGGTCACGTCTTCCGCCGTTACCATCATGGCGGGAACTGGGATGCCGGCCGCCTGCATGCGCAGCAGCGCCAGCTCGCGCGGCGCCGAGGTGACGATGGCCCAGCGCTCCGGCGGCAGCGATTCCAGGAACGAGACGGCGCCGGGGATAGGGACGATGCCTTCGAGGTCGTCCGCCTCGGCCTTGAGCAGCGCATCGGCTTCCGCAACCACATCGACGCCCGGAAGCATCAATCCGCCGATCGTCTCGATCGCCCGCTTGCCATGGATGGTCGGCAGGAAGGTGGCGATGTCCAGCCCGTGGCGCTCCGCCCACTTCGTCCACACCCGTTCCGCCGCGGCGATCGAATTGAGCACCGTGCCGTCCATGTCGAACAGGAAGGCGGCGAACTTTGAGCCTGCGAACATCGGATTTCCTGGAGAATCGTTTTCGGGGAGGGCGAAACGTGGTACCCAGTTTAGACCGGCCAGCACTGGCTGAGAAGGCGAGATACCCACCATTTCAATTTCGCACGGGAACAACCTCCGGTTCGTTGCGTTGAAGAGGCTGTCTTCCAAAATCGCCACGGAGCCAAAACCACCAAGGGGGCATGCGATGCTGATCCGGCTCGGCTATGAAATCGCCATCGAATGCGCGGCGGCGACGCCGATCATCTCGCTTCTCGACATCCATCCCGACCGGCATGCCGACATCAAGCGGCAAACGCGGGTCCTGACCTCGCCCTCGGTGCCGACCCGGACTTATCACGACCGCCACGGCAATATCTGCCGTCGCTTCACGGCGCCCGCCGGAAGCTTCCGCATCCTCTATGACGCGGTGATCGAGGACAGCGGCGAGACGGACGAGGTCAACACGCTGGCGCGAGAAACGCCGGTCGCGGAACTGCCCGACGACGTGCTGACCTATCTGCTCGGCAGCCGCTATTGCGAGACCGACCACCTCGGCAGCATCGCCTGGCAGCTTTTCGGCCAGTTCCCGCCCGGCTGGGCGCGCGTTCAGGCGATCGTCGACTATGTCAACAGCCGGCTCTCCTTCGGCTACGGCTACGCTCGCGCCACCCGCACGGCGGCCCAGGCGCATGAGGAGCGTGTCGGGGTCTGCCGCGATTTCGCGCATCTGGCGATCACGCTTTGCCGATGCATGAACATTCCGGCGCGCTACGTGAACGGCTATCTCGGCGATATCGGCGTGCCGGCCGATCCGGCCCCGATGGATTTTTCTGCCTGGATGGAAGTCTTCCTCGACGGCAAATGGTACACGTTCGACCCGCGCCACAACCGGCCGCGCATCGGCCGGGTCGTCATCGCGCGCGGCCGCGACGCCACCGACGTGCCGTTGCTGCACAGTTTCGGTCCGCACCGGCTCTCTCTTTTCAAGGTGTGGACCTACGAGCAGGAAGGCAATCGCTTCAATCCTCCGCATCACGGCGTCGATCGGACGGTCAGCGCGCAGATGTTAGCCTAGGCTCGACAGACCCCTGCGCCGCACCATGTTTCATTGGAGCCGCCGACCCGCTTCGGCACAGCCCGATTGTGCCAAACAGAGACCGGACGCAACAGTCCTCGAGATCATGGTAAGCGCTTCATGAAGCTGGCTTCACCGGTGCATTCTCGTTTACTTCCTGTTCACCCTCAACTTTGCCGAAAGCAAGCAGAAACAATGCACTAACTGCCTGTTAAGCGTCTTTCGGCGGCTTCTGGCCGAAATCCTGCACTGCCTTTGCCGAGCGGCGCAGCGCCGCAGACAGTGGAGGCGGAAGGCATGCGGCAGTTCAGAGATGTCGTTCGTGGGGTGGGCGACTTTAGCCGGAATCGCGAAGGCAATTTCGCGATTCTGTTCGGAGCTGCCGTATCTGTCCTCGCGCTGGGGGTGGGATACGCGGTCAACATCTCGCAACTCTACAATGCGAGGTCGAGCTTGCAGGGCGTCGTCGACGCGGCTGTGACCTCGACGGCCCGCGATCTCACCCTCGGCGTCATCACGGAAGCCGAAGCCAGCAAAACGGTCCAGGCATTCCTCGACGCCAACAGCACCGCCGGCATCCTGCAGGCCAACCAGGTGGTGCTGGACAAGCTTACGGTCGACAGGACAGCCAACACCGTGCAGGCCGATGCGCATGCCGATGTCGGCCTCTTCTTTCCGCTGTTCAGCACCGACAGCATGCGCCGCGTGACCGCTTCGACCACCGCGCTCTACTCGGACAAGACGGTGGAGGTGGCGATGATGCTCGATGTCACCGGTTCGATGGCTCCCGACTGGCGCGCCAAGACCAACAAGATCGGCGACCTGAGGACCGCCGCGTCACAGACGGTCAAGGGTCTCCTGGATCAGAATCGGGACCCCAATGATCCCCGGATTCGGGTGTCGATCATCCCCTATGCCGAAGCCGTCAACACCGGCCGCCTGGCCGACACGGTCTTCGTGGAGACCGAGATGGGGGCGAAAGTGCCGCCGCCGATCGATGCCGCGGTGCCGGTTTCTGCCACGGTGTCCGACAATTGCGCAACCGAGCGCAAGGACAAGGACGGCTACGTCGATTACTCGTCGGACGGGCCCTACACGCAACGGCCCGACAATCAGGGCAGGATCTATCTGGCCAAGGTCAACCGCGACTACCGTGTGAAGGTATGCCCCACGGGCACTCTGGTTCCGCTTACTGCCGATGAGGACAAGCTGGTGACGGCGATCGAACATTTTCAGGCCGGGGGCGTGACCGCAGGCGGCATTGCCGCGCAGTGGGGCTATTACATGCTCTCGCCATCCTGGCGTACGGCCATATCGAGCGCTCGCCTAGGCGCCGGCCCCGCCAACTTCGATCGCAACAGGGTGGCCAAGATCGCCATCCTGATGACGGACGGCCAGTTCAACACCGCCTTTGCCGGCGGACGCGGCGCGTCCAGGTCGCAGGATCAAGGTCAGAAGTCGCGCGCCAATGCCGAAAACATCTGCGATAACATGAAGCGCGACGGCATCGAGATATTCACCATCGGCTTCGATCTCAACGATCCGGCGATGACCGCAACCGAACGCGATCAGGCCAAGTCCGTGTTGAAGGACTGCGCGACGGACGACACCTCGTCGCTCAAGCATTATTACGAGGCCGCCAATGGCGCCGAGTTGTCCCATGCCTTCGGGGAAATCAGCCGCAATATCGAGAAGCTCACAATCAGCCGCTGACCTGCAGCGCCGACCCCAAAGCGCGTCGCGATCTTTCAGATTCGCTCCATGCGCTTTTACGTTTTTGACTTTACGCATGTCTCCCAAAACCCGGTTCCCACTTTCGGGAGACACGCCTCATACGGAAAAGGCCGCCGCTTCTTGACGAAGCAGGCGGCCTTCCGTGTTTCCGTCCATGACGCGGCTCCTGGCGGCAACCGCTTCGGGCTGCCTGCCGCGCGTCTCGCGCCTTAACGGGAAGACTGCTTCCCGGAAGTGCAATCCGCTGAGCTCACGTTATGGAAAACGAAATCACTCGACATCGGATCACCTCCTTTCGGTTTGTTGAACACACCCCAATGATGGGGTGCGTTGCAGCAAAAGACAAGAGGCAGGTCAGACGAAGCGCATCGGCGCGCCGATCTCGATCCGCGCCGGCCGGTCGACGGTGCAGTAGACGCCGAGATTGTGGGCGTTGTGGCGCACCAGATTGCGCAGGATGCCGGGGTCGGTGTCGAAGCCGTCCTGGGCGATGATGGTGAAGCCGCAGCGGCGGCAGGGTTCGGAGACGGTGAGCTCGAGATCGCCGACCGCGAGCTTCCTGCCGATCCATCGCGTCTCCGGGAAGGCGCCTTCGACAGGCGCCATGTCGACGACGATGTTGGGCCGGAAGCGGCGCGGATCGGGCGTGCCCTCCGGATGCAGGGCCTTCAGGCGGGCCAGCGAGGCAGTGGTGAGCAGATGGATCGGCGCCTTGGCATAGCGGGCTGCGGTCAGCGGCCCGGTATAGAAGGGCGCCGCGTTCTCAGCGCCGAACGGACGGATGGAGGCCGCGAAGCCGAGGAAGGCCGAAATCGCGCGGTCGCTTTCCGGGTCGGGCGCCGGCAGCCAGCCGCCGCCGGGCACGGCGACTTCCAGGCGCCATTCCTTGCTCATCGGGGCCCCGCCCAGCCGGGTGCGAATCAGCGGCACTTTGTGCCACTTTGTTTCGCGGTCTGGCCTTGCGATCTCGCCGTCGGAAGCATCGACCAGTCCGAACAGCCGGTCGCCATCGACAGTCGTCGTGCCGACGGAAATGGCATCGAGCCGCTCGCCGGCGAGCGAGCTCGCCGGATAGCGCCAGAGCTGGCTGACGGAGCCGAGGATCGTCTCGCCGGCCATCAGCCTTTCTTGTTCTGGCGGTTGACGACGAGGTCGTCGACCACGGCCGGATCGGCGAGCGTCGAGGTGTCGCCCAGCGAACCGAAATCGTCCTCGGCGATCTTGCGCAGGATGCGGCGCATGATCTTGCCGGAACGGGTCTTGGGCAGGCCGGGCGCGAACTGGATCTTGTCCGGCGTGGCGATGGCGCCGATCTCCTTGCGCACATGGGCGACTAGCTCCTTGCGCAGGTCCTCGCTGCCTGCCTGGCCGGCCATCAGCGTAACATAGCAGTAGATCCCCTGCCCCTTGATGTCGTGCGGATAGCCGACGACCGCGGCTTCGGAAACCTTGTCGTGGCTGACCAGCGCCGACTCGACCTCGGCCGTACCCATGCGATGGCCGGAGACGTTGATGACGTCGTCGACGCGGCCGGTGATCCAGTAATAGCCGTCGGCGTCGCGGCGGCAGCCGTCGCCGGTGAAGTACTTGCCCTTGTAGGTCGAGAAATAGGTCTGCACGAAGCGCTCGTGGTCGCCATAGACCGTGCGCATCTGGCCCGGCCAGGAGTCGGTGATGCACAGATTGCCGTCGGTGGCGCCTTCCAGCACCTTGCCTTCACCGTCGACCAGCTGCGGCTGAACGCCGAAGAAGGGCCGGGTGGCGGAACCGGCTTTCAGGTCCGTGGCGCCGGGCAGCGGCGTGATCAGGATGCCGCCGGTCTCGGTCTGCCACCATGTGTCGACGATCGGCACCTTGCCGTTGCCGACGACGTTGAAATACCACTCCCAGGCTTCCGGGTTGATCGGCTCGCCGACCGACCCCAGAACGCGCAGCGACTTGCGTGAGGTCTTCTTCACATGGCCGTCGCCGGCGCCCATCAGCGCGCGCAGCGCCGTCGGCGCGGTGTAGAAGATGTTGACCTTGTGCTTGTCGATGACCTCCCAGAAGCGCGCCTGGGAGGGATAGTTCGGCACGCCCTCGAACATCAGCGTGGTGGCGCCGTTGGCCAGAGGTCCGTAGACGATATAGCTGTGGCCGGTCACCCAGCCGACATCGGCGGTGCACCAATAGACGTCGCCGTCATGGTAGTCGAAGACATATTGGTGCGTCATCGAGGCATAGACGAGATAGCCGGCGGTGGTGTGCAGGACGCCCTTCGGCTTGCCGGTCGAGCCGGAGGTGTAGAGGATGAACAGCGGATCCTCTGCCTTCATCTTCTCCGGCTTGCATTCAGCCTTCACCGAAGCGACTTCGTCGTGATACCAGACGTCGCGACCGGGAGCCCAGCCGACCTTGCCGCCGGTGCGGCGCACGACCACGACCTTGTTGACCATCACGAAGTTCCTGGCGGCGATGTCGATCGCCTTGTCGGCATTGTCCTTCAGCGGAATGGTCTTGCCGCCGCGCAGACCTTCATCGGCGGTGATGACGAAGGTCGATTCGCAGTCGACGATGCGGCCGGCGAGCGCGTCCGGCGAGAAGCCGCCGAAGACGATCGAATGGATGGCGCCGATGCGGGTGCAGGCGAGCATCGCATAGGCCGCTTCCGGGATCATCGGCATGTAGATGGTGACGCGGTCGCCCTTCTTGACGCCGTGCTTCTTCATCACATTGGCGAGCCGGCATACATGTTCGTAAAGCTCGTTGTAGGTGATCTTCCTGTCGTCGTAGGGATTGTCGCCTTCCCAGATGATGGCGGTCTGGTTGCCGCGCTTCTTCAGGTGCCGGTCGATGCAATTGTAGGAGACGTTGGTCTGGCCGTCCTCGAACCACTTGATCGAGACCTTGCCGTCGAACGAGGTGTTCTTGACCTTCGTGAAAGGCTTGAACCAGTCGATGCGCTTGCCGTGCTTGCCCCAGAACTTGTCCGGGTTCTTCACGCTGTCGGCATACCATTTGAGGTAGGTATCGTTGTCGATCAACGCGTTCTTCTTCCACGCCGGCTGGACGCGGTGGACATGCACATCGGACATTTCCTGCTTTCCTCCCAAACCACTCTCGCCGGCTTGAGCCGCCAGCGGCATCGCGGCAAAACGGCCGCGAATTCGCGGGCATTATTAACAGTTCCGTCGTGGCGGCAATATTAGACGTTGGATTCGCGCGGCGGGATGACGCAGGGGCAAGCGCCCAAGGCTACTAGCACTCCCGCTGGGCGGCTGCTAACCGCCTGTTTTAATGAGAAAAATTTTTAGGGACCTCGCAAAAAACCATAGACGGTTAAGCAACCGTGCGCACAATTCGGCGTTGGGAGGAAGGAGAATCAACCAAGGAAACGCAATGCGCGACAATTCCGAAATGGACCTGATGCTCAGGGGATATGGGCTGACCACGGCCAAGATCCTTTACCACTATCCGGACCACCCGCACCTGCTGCAAAGCTTTGTCTGGCAGGATTACGACATAGCGCCGCAATTCCCGGTGCTGATCCGCTTCATCGAATTCTGGAAGACCAAGCTCGACGGACCGCTGCATTCGGTGACGTATACCCACCAGAGGCTCGTCGCGCCGAATGAGTGGCGGAAGGTCGATGGGGAGTTTCTGGTGCACTGAGGCGTTGCCCAGAAGTTCTCTGGACGTCGAATGTTTGGCGGAAACGCCTGTGACTTCGTCATCCACGGGCGGAGCAAGGAGCGAAGCGACGCGGCGCAGACCCGAGGATCCATTCCGTGACTTCGAAGCGTTGCGGCGATCCAGAATTCTGCTCGCCGCGCCTACGATCGAGGTAACGGAATGGATCCTCGGGTCTTCGCGACGCCGCTTCGCGGCTGCTTCGCCCGTGGATGACGAAGTTCAGAGGGCTGCGGCTAATCTCGCGCGTTCACGCTCGCGCTGAGGGGGCAGCTTCAGCGCCGGCGATCACACCGCCGGCGGGTTCAGCCGGGCGAAGCCTTCTTGGCGCCGATAGGGGAAGTAGGGATAGGGCGCCGTCACCGCGCTCGCTTCGTCGAGCGCCTTGATCTGTTGGGGCGTCAGCGTCCAGCCGACGGCGCCGAGGTTCTGGCGGAGCTGTTCCTCGTTGCGCGCGCCGATGATCACCGACGACACGGTCGGCCGCTGCAGGAGCCAGTTGATGGCGACCTTGGGCACGGTCTTGCCGGTCTCGGCGGCGACCGCTTCCAGCGCATCGACCACCTTGAAAAGATGCTCGTCCTCGACCGGCGGGCCGAAATCGGCTGTGCCGTGCAGCCGGCTCTTTTCCGGCAAGGGCTGGCCGCGGCGGATCTTGCCGGTCAGCCGGCCCCAGCCGAGCGGACTCCACACCAGGGCGCCGACGCCCTGGTCGAGGCCGAGCGGCATCAGTTCCCACTCATAGTCGCGGCCCACCAGCGAATAATAGACCTGATGCGCGACGTAGCGCGGGTAGCCGTGTTTGTCGGCCAGGCCGAGCGATTTCATCACCTGCCAACTGGAGAAGTTGGAGACGCCGACATAGCGCAGCCTGCCGGAGCGCACGAGGTCGTCCAGCGCCGACAGCACTTCCTCGATCGGTGTCGAGGCGTCGAAGGCATGGAGCTGCAAAAGGTCGATATAGTCGGTGCCGAGACGCTTCAGCGCCGCGTCGACGGAGCGGATCAGGCGGGAGCGCGACGAGCCCCAGTCGGCCGGACCGTCGCCCATCGGCAACGACGTCTTGGTCGAGATCAGCACCGCGTCGCGACGGCCCCTGATCGCCTCGCCAAGCACCTCTTCCGAGACGCCGTTGGAATAGACATCGGCCGTGTCGAAAAGATTGACGCCCGCCTCCAGGCAGATGTCGACCAGCCGGCGCGCCTCTTTCGCGTCGCTGTTGCCCCAATGGCCGAAGAGGGGACCGGAGCCGCCAAAGGTTCCGGCGCCGAAGGAAAGCGCCGGCACTTTCAGGCCGGAGGCGCCGAGAGGTCGATAATCCATCTTTTTTCTCCTGATTGGATGTCGAAGGGATCGGCGTTCAGCACTGCGCCGTGACCGGCTTGCCGATCGCGCTGCCGCGTTCGAGACGCAGCGCCATGAGCACCACGCCGAGCGCGGCGATCGGCACCAGGCCGGCGACGAGGGGGACGGCGCCGAGGCCGGGGCCGTGATCGATGACGAAGCCGCCGAGCCAAGCGCCGATGGCGTTGCCGAGATTGAAGGCGGCGATGTTGAAGGAGGAGGCCAGGCCCTGGCCGGCGCCCTTGGCCTTCTCCAGCACCCACATCTGCAGCGGCGCGACGGTGGCGAAGGCGGCGGCACCCAGCAGGCCCACGGCAATGATCGCCGTGATCGGCTGATGGATCGCCGCGGTCATGAGGAACAGCACCGCCGACAGCGCAACCAGCGTGCCGACGACCGTCGGCACAAGGTGCCGGTCGGCGAGGCGTCCGCCAAGCAGGTTGCCGGCGACCAGCCCGCCGCCGAAGACGAGCAGGATCGGCGAGACGGCTCCCTCGGAAAAGCCGGTGACGCGGGTCAGGATCGGCGCCAGATAGGTGAAGGCAGCAAAGACGCCGACCCAGCTCAGCACCGTGGTCAGGAGGCCGAGCAGCACCGCCCGGCGGCCGAGCACGGCGAGCGTGCCTTCGGAGCTTTCCTCTTCGTCTGCTGCTACCGGTTCGTCGCGCGGCACGAGCAGCGCGATCACGGCAAAGGCGATGACGCCGACCAGCGTGACGGCGAGGAAGGTGGAGCGCCAGCCATAGGCCTGGCCGAGCCAGGTGCCGAAGGGCACGCCGAGGATGTTGGCGACGGTGAGGCCGGTGAACATCAGCGCGATGGCCGAGGCCTTCCTGTTGGGCGCGACCAAGCTGGTGGCGACGACGGAGCCGACGCCGAAGAAGGAGGCGTGGGCGAAGGCGGTGAGCACACGCGCCGCCATCAGCGTCCAGTAGTCGGGCGCCAGTGCGCAGGCCAAGTTGCCGACGGTGAAGACCACCATCAGCGC
>NZ_RZSB01000449.1:0-4958 GCF_004023285.1 Mesorhizobium sp. M2A.F.Ca.ET.067.02.1.1 | reverse complement strand
TCATTATCCTTTCACGCCGCCGCTGGTGAGGCCCGAGATCAGCGCGCGCTGCATGACGAGGCCGATCAGCACGGGCGGCAAGGCCGCCAGCACGCCGGCGGTGGCGATCAGCCCGTAATCGGAGACGCGGCCGCCGGCGAGATCGGCGATGGCGACGGTTAGCGTCTTTGCCCGCTGATCGGAGGTGAAGAGCAGGGCATAGAAGAACTCGTCCCAGGCGAGCAGCACGGCAAACAGCGCCGATGTCGCGACCACGGGCGCCGCCAGCGGCAAGGTGATGATGCGCCAGGTCTGGAACAGGCCAGCCCCGTCGATCATCGCCGCGGCCTCGATCTCGCGCGGGATGGAATCGAAACCCGATTTCATCAGCCAGGTGGTGAAGGGCGCGAGGATGGTCAGATAGATCAGCGCCAGGCCGAAGACGTTGTTGAGCAGGCCGAGCCAGGACAGACCCATGTAAAGCGGCACGGAGAGCGCCACCGGCGGCAGCATATAGGTGGCGATCACCATCGACAGCGACCAGCCGACCGAAGGCGTGCGCGAGACGGCCCAGCCGGCCGGCACGGCAAGGACGATAGCGGCAAGCGTCGCCATGCCGGCGACTTCCAGGCTGTTGCGCAGCGAGGCGGTAAAGGCAGCACCCGCGCTGTTTTCGGCCGTCGACAGGAGCTGCGCGTAGCGCGAGAAGTCGGCCGCCTGCGGCCACCAGCGCAGCGGCTTGGCGGCGAGGTCGGCCGCCGGCGATATGCTCATGACGAAGAGCCAGGCGAGCGGCGCCAGGATGACGATGGCGAGCAGGATGGCGCAGATATAGACGAAGGCGGTGAAAACCGGGTTCCTGCGTTCCATCAGGTAGCGCTCCCCGCAGTCTTCCTCACCAGCGTCGCATAGGCGAAGGCGAGCACCGTGACGAGCAAGGTGACGATCAGCGCCAGCGATGCGCCGGAGCCGGCGCGCTGGAAGGAGAAGGCTTCCTGGTAGACGAGGATCGACAGCGAGCGCGTGCTGTTGGCCGGACCGCCGCGGGTCATGACCCAGATGATGTCGAAGACCTTGAAGGCCTCGATGGTGCGCAGCACCAGTGCCACCATCAGCGGGCCGGCGAGATAGGGCAGGATGACGAAGCGGAAGCGGTTGAACGGCCCGGCGCCGTCGACAAGTGCTGCGGCGGTGATGTCGCGCGGCACGGCCTGCAGGGCGGCCAGCGCGATCAGCGCGACAAGTGGAAAATTCTTCCAGCAGTCGGCGACGATCAGCGCCGCGAGCGCCGTGCCCGGCTCGCCCAGCCAGGAGCGGTAGTCATCGATGAGGTGGAGTTGCGTCAGCGCCGCGTTCAGCGCGCCATATTCCGGATTGTAGATCAGCCGCCAGAGCGTGGCGTTGACGACGGTGGGCAGCGCCCAGGGCAGGATCATCAGCCCGCGCAGCACGGCGCGGCCGCGGAACTCCTGGTTGAGCAGAAGCGCTGCCAGCACGCCAAGCACCATTTCGGCGGCGACCGAGACGACGGCGAACCAGGTGGTGGTCGAGAGCGTGCGGGTGAAGTTCGAACTCGTCAGCATCTTGGTGTAGTTGTCGAAGCCGACGTAGTTGCCCGCCGTGCCGACCAGCTGGGCGTCGGTGAAGGAAAGCCTGACCGTATCGACCAATGGCCAGCCGATGACGGCGACCATGATCACCAGCAGCGGCAGCATCAACAGCCACGCGCGAGTCGTCATCCAGGTGCCCGACATCAGAGGCGCCTCTTTCCCTTCATCCGGTCAGAAACAGCACAGGCGGCGCTCGTGGATGAGGCCGCCCGCGTCGAGGAATGCCAGATCAGAGGCCGCTGTTTTCGGCGGCGGTCTTGAGCGCGTCTTCCGGCGTCGTCTGGCCAAGCAGCGATTCCTGGATCGCCTGCTGCAGGGCCGTCGACAGCTGCTGGTATTTCGGCGTGGTCGGGCGCGGATACATCGCGGCGAGACCCAGCTTGGCGGCGGCGATCAGCTCTTCCTGGCCCTTGGTGACGCCCGGGTCGTCATAGGACGAGGCCCAGATCGGCAGCGAGAGCTTGGCATACTGGTTCTGCGTCGCCTGCGAGGTCATGAACTCGATGTATTTCCAGGCTTCGTCGGGGTGCTTCGACACCGCCGTGATGCCAAGACCCATCGAGCCGTTGACGGCCGAGACCTCGCTGGTGCCGGCGACGCCGGGCGCCGGCACGACGCCGACCTTGCCGGCGACCTTGGAGTCCTTCGGATCGTTGGCCATGTTGTACATGTAGGTCCAGTTCAGCGCGAAGGCCGCGTCGCCGTTCTCGAACACCTTGCGGACGTCCTCTTCCAGGAATTCCTTGGAGTTCGGATTGGTGAGGCCCGATTTGTAGCTGTCGACCATGTATTTCAGCGCCGATAAGCCACCGCCATTCTGGAAGTCGGGCTTGCCGTCCTTTAGGAAGTCGCCGCCATAGGCGCTGACCAGCGTGGTGTAGTCGCAGACAGCGGCTTCAGCCTGTGACCAGCTCCAGGCGATCGGCGTCTTCAGCAGCCCCTTGTCCTGGATGATCTTGGCCTGCTGGCCGAGCTCTTCCCAGGTCTTCGGCGGCGCCTTGATGCCGGCCTTTTCCAGGATTTCCTTGTTGTAGAACAGGTATTTGGTGTCGAGGATCCACGGCATGCCATAGTACTTGCCGTCATATTGCACGGTGGTCCAGGCGCCGGGCAGCACGCCCTTCTTCATGTCGTCGGTGATCTTCGAGGATACGTCGACCAGCACCTTGTTGGTCGCGTATTCGGCCGGCCAGATCACGTCGAACAGCACCACGTCATAGCCACCGCCCGAGCCTTGGGCGAGCACGGTCTTGTCGTGCAGGCCTTCATAGGGAACGAATTCGAGGTTCACCTTGATGTCGGGGTTGGCCTTGGTGAAGGCCTCCGTCATCGAGCGCACGTCGGCCTCGCTATAGGCGGCCTGCGCCATGAAGAGGGCGTTCAAGGTGGTCTCGGCGAAGGCGTGGGGGACGAACAGCCCGCCGACGAACACCGCGCCCAGAAGTGTCTTACCGATCGATTTCAGCATTTGTCTTTCTCCCATTTCGACAGCTGCAAGTCGGCGGCGAAGCTTATGCCGCCGCTTTCTCGAATTGCATCGCGTGTGACCGGATCTGTCCTGAACGGCGCGCGGCGGGAGCTTGAGGCTTTGCCGTCTTCTTGTGGAGCCGCCCGGGTTTCACCTATTAAGTCAATTCGCTTGACTTAATTAGTCGATCAATCCTTTAATCGAGTCAAGAGGGGAAAAGACGGTGCACGATATCAGCCCGATCCGCGCCAAGAGCGGCACCAACCAGGAAGGCACCAGCGCGCACAACCGCCGTGTCATGATCGAGGCGCTGCGGCTCAACGGCGCGCTGTCGCGTGCTGACCTGGCGCGAGCGACGCAGCTTACCAAGCAGGCGGTTTCCAACATCATCGAGGATCTCGAGCGCGATGGGCTGGTTGTCGCGCTGGACGCGGTGCGCAAGGGCAGGGGGCAGCCCTTCACACCATACCGGCTGGTGCCCGAGGGCGCCTTCGCCATCGGGCTGCAGATCGACCGACATTTGACGCGCGTGGTGGTGGTCGACCTCGTCGGCAAGGTCATCGCGCGCGCCGAGGCAGGTCTGCCGCTCGACGAGCCATCAGCCGGCGTCAAGACCATCCTCGGCCTGGTCGACCGCGTCAGGCGCGAGCTGGCTTCCTTGTTCGCCCAGTCCGAGCGGCGGCTGGTCGGCCTTGGCGTCGCCATGCCGGGGCCGTTCGGCCTAAGGGAATCCGACGACACATGGATGATGCCTGCCTGGCAGCAATTCCCGCTGCTCGAGACGCTTGCCGCCGGCACCGGACTGAATGTCGGGCTGCAGAACGATGCGGCGGCCTGTGCAACGGCGGAGCGCATCGTCGGCGCCGCGCATGGCGTCGATCACGCGGTCTGCCTGTATGTCGGCTACGGCATAGCCGCCGGGCTGATCCTCAATGGCGAGCTCTACAATGGCGGCAGCGGCAATGCCGGCGAGATCGGCAGGGCGCTGCTGTCGCCGGCCGGTCCAGGCTCGACGCCGTTGGAGCACCGCGCCTCGCTCGCCTCGCTCTACCAGCATCTCGGCCTCGATCCCGCCGAAAGGGGGCTTTACGAGAAGCTCGGCGCGCTGGCGCTCGCGCAGGACGCAAGGGTCATGAGCTGGGTCGAAAGAGCCGCGTCCGACCTGCGCTGGAGCGTGCATCTGATCGAAACGATCTTCGATCCGCAAACCGTCATCCTCACCAGCACCGCGCCCGAGGCGCTGGCCCAGCTTCTGCACCAGGCCATGCATCCGCTTCTGCCGTCGATCGCGGATCGGCCCGCCCGCCGCCTGCCGCGGCTGCAACTGGGCACCACCGATCCCTGGGCGATCGCGGTGGGCGCCGCCGCCGAACCGATCAGCCGGGCCTTCGACCCACGTTTTTCCGCTATCCTGAAGGCCGGATAGAACGCTGACGATTAGCCGGTCGCCTGCTCCATACAGGTGGCCAAAGCCGCGTCGATGATGGCGAGCTTGACCGCCTGCGCGGTGAGGTACTCGCTGTAGAATTCGTTCGAAATCCACATGACGGAATGGCCGCGCCGCCCAAGCCAGCCGACGCTGCCGAGCGCCTCGGCGTCGCGCAGCTTGCGCGCAAGGTGGGTACGCGACAGCTTCAGCCACCTGGAGAAGTCGCCGATCGACAGCACGCCAGTCGGAATGCGCTCCTGGCCGGCATCCTGTGGGTCGACGCCGGCGATCAGCCAATCCATGACGACGCCGCCATTGTTGAGCCATGTGAACAGCGAAAAAGTCTGTTGCGGCTCCCGCACCGGCACCGAGGAGATCAGCCCATCCGCGATCAGCGGCTGCAACCGCACCAACATTTGCGGCCGTGCCTGGAACATTTGCAGCCGGCTCCCGCCGTCAAGAGCATCAAGCG
>NZ_RZSB01000448.1:0-4989 GCF_004023285.1 Mesorhizobium sp. M2A.F.Ca.ET.067.02.1.1 | reverse complement strand
GCCTTCAATGCCGGGATATTGGCTTGATACGCGGCAAGCGATGCCCGGCCGAATGCCGAGCGCGCCGCCTTTGTCCTCAGACGCCGGACCGCAATGCCGGCCGCGGCCAGTTCATGCGCGACGCGCGCGACCGGCGGCAGCGGCGCCGGATCGAAATCCGAAAGCAGCCGCTCGGCCTCGTCGAGCCGGCCGATCAGAATGAGGCGGCGTGCCTCGAGGCTGCCGGCATAGGCGGCGTTCAGCCGGTCGCCATGCGCGGCAAGCGTGGCGCGGGCGGATCGCAAGGCCCTTTCCGGCCAGCCGAGGTCGCGCGAGACCAACGCGATCTCAGCCTCGGCGACGACGCAGCGCGCGCGGGCGACGGTCTCCCTCGAACTGAAGGCCCTCGCCGCGTCCTTCAGCAGCGCCTTGGCCTTGGCGAAATCGCCGAGCTGCGCCATCGCGATGCCGCGCAGCGCCAGCGCCGGCGCGTCGTCGCGCAGCGCGACGCGCTTCAAGGCGCCGAGCGGATCGCCCGCCGCAAGCGCGCGGCCGGCGGCATTGATCAGCGAGTCCATGCCGTCGCCTCGAGGCGCGCCGGATCAAATCGCGTCACACTTGTAACTCTCACCATCGAACCATGCGGCCTATGTCTGTCCCTGTCACCCCCAACCAAACCCAAGAACGGGACAAGAGCAATGACCCAACACATGAAGACACCGCCGGTCGTTTCGCAGGAAGCGTGGGAAGGCGCCTATGAAGAAATGCTGGTCAAGGAAAAGGCGATGACCCGCGCCCGCGACGCATTGGCCGCCGAACGCCGCCGCATGCCGTGGATGGAAATCACCAAGGACTATGTGTTCGATGGCCCGAACGGCAAGGCGAGCCTGCTCGACCTCTTCGAAGGCCGCCGCCAGCTCGTGATCTACCGCGCCTTCTTCGAGCCGGGTGTCTTTGGCTGGCCCGAACATGCCTGTCGCGGCTGCTCGCTCGGCGCCGACATGGTCGGTAACCTCGCCCATCTCAACGCCCGCGACACCACGCTCGCCTATGCCTCGCGCGCGCCGCAGGCCGACATCCAGCGGTTGAAGCAACAGATGGACTGGAAAATGCCCTGGTACACCATCACCGACAGCTGGGATAAGGATTTCGGCGTCGACCAATGGCACGGCCACAACGTCTTCATCCATGACGGCAAGCGCATCTTCCGCACCTATTTCGTCAACAACCGCGGCGACGAAGCCTTCGGCACCGTGTGGAGCTATCTCGACGTCACGCCGCTCGGCCGTCAGGAGGTGTGGGAGGATTCGCCCGAGGGCTATCCGCAGACCCAGACCTACAAATGGTGGAACTGGCACGACAATTACGATGAAGGCGCCGCCCCAGACCAGAGATGGGTCGAGGTCTCGGATGCCGGTGAAGCGGCGTTCCGCAACAAGAGCGCCTGAGCGCGAAGCGACTCCGGCGGCGGCCACACGTCGCCGGAGCCGATCTCGCCAAGCCTTGTCTCTCTGACCCCTGCAAACCTGACCGCTTCAGAAGGTGGATATTATGAGCATCGACAACCCCGCCCCTCGCCTGAGCGGCTTCGACCTCGCCGACTGGCTCTGCCTCGCCGCGGCGCCAACCTTCGCCATGATGGCGCTGCTGACGGCTGCCTACGGCGACCACGACATGATGTGCATGTCGGCCGCCTCGGTGCTGAGCGGCATGGCGCCGATGTATCTGTTGATGGCGGGCTTCCATCTGACGCCTTGGCTGCGGCTGATGGCGAGGCGCACCAATGGGATTTGACGCAAGCGCTCAGCGTTCCCGTTACCTTGCGTTTAGCTCTGCCATGTAGAGAATTCGGATGCGGAGGCGGCGTCTGAATGCTGGATAACTATGAGGCGGACGAATTCGGCGTGATCCACCAGATCGACTTCACGCCGATCAAATACGACAAGAAATACATCTCGTACTACGAGGACCTGAGCGACCGGACCATCAAGCTCGGCTACCAGCGGCTTGGCTGGGTGCTGGGGATCACCGGCGAGATTCCGCGCTCGGTGCTCGAAATCGGATACGGCACCGGCACATTCATCGAAGCCGCCAAGATTACAGGCGTCGCCGATTGCGCCGGCTGCGACATCGCCGAGTTTCCGCTGCCCCAAGGTGTCCGCTTTGTCGATTGGGAGGAGGCGCTCGCCGGCTCGTGGGATCTCGTCGCCATGTTCGACGTGCTCGAGCACATCCCTGATCTCAGTTTCCTAGCCCGCCTTAAGACCCGGCATCTGGCCGTCGCTGTCCCTTATTGCCGCTGGCGTGAGCTCGGCGCCGACGGCGACGCCTGGTTCCGGACCTGGCGCATGCGCCTCCCCAACGAACACCTGCACCACTTCGACCGCGACTCGCTGGTGGCGCTGCTCGCGCACAACGGCTTCGACTGCGTGACCCTGAACTGTTTCGAGGACGGGATCAGGCTGCGGCCCGGAGAAGCGGGTCCGAATATTCTGTCGGGCTTCTTCAGGAAGCCATAGGCGGAGAGCCGGCTGAGCGCCAACGGCGGACTACTCCGCCCAGGCAAGCTCGCCCAGATGGCGACGGACCCAGTTCATCTCTTCAGAAGCCGTGCGCCCAAAATGCCGCTTGAAGTCGCGGCTGAACTGAGCCGCGCTCGCATAGCCGACCGAAGCCGCGGCCTGAGCGATCGTGCCCTTGCGCGCGATCATCAGTCTTGCCTCGTGCAGCCGCATGGCTTTCACGTACTGCATCGGGCTGCTCCCGGTCATCTCCCTGAAATGGACGTTAGGAAGGCACGCTCATGCCTGCTTCTCTCGCCAGATCGGCGACCGAGATTTCGCAGCTGTAGTTTTCCCGCAGCCATGCAAGGCTCCGCACGATCCTTCCCGACCTGCCCCTTTGCTGCAAGGCCGCGATCATTGCGCCGCCTTGCGGGCCAATCAGCACCCGGTAATGCAGCTCGCGCAGCAGGCCCGATCCAAGAACGGCGGTCTCGGCAGGGTTGCGAAGCGCCTTCAAAAGGCGCAGCAGCACATCCTCAATATCGGCCTCCATCATGCTCGATATGAGACTTTGTGGCGTGTCGCTTCCCACTGCGGAATGCGTCTCCAGCCGCCCTGCAATCTCGGCAGCCAGCCGCATGTCAAACTCGACATAGACAGCAAGCAGCGGACGATCGGGGCTGGCCATCGACTCCATTCGAAACGGAACCGGCACCGACACCGCCAAATAGTGTTCTTCGTCGTAGAGGTAGACCTCCTGTTCGAGGATGCCTCGCTTGCTTCCCTGCAGGACGAACACCGCGCCCGGCTCATAAAGCACCGGGACGTCATGGAGCACGGCCTCCGTCCGAAGCACCCGTACGCTCTCGATCGCGGTGGCATTGTATCCAATGCGTTCGGCCAGAGTTCCGGCAAGCTCGACCAGTTCCCGTTTTCGTCCAGGGTCTTCTTCGATAGGATTTGGCAAGGAATTCATAGAAACCGCAATCCAGGTGACCGCCGCACCATACTATTTGCCAAGGCGCACTCCATCAACAAGGACCGCAGACCATGGCGAAAAAGACCTTCTTCATCACCGGCGCCAATTCCGGCTTTGGCCTCGCCATCGCTTCCGCCGCAATCCAAACAGGCCATACGGTCATTGGCACCGTACGGTCCGAGACCTCACGCGCGGCACTTGGCAGGTCCCTGCCCGCGATGCGGACGGTCATGTGCGATGTCACGGAGTTCGACCGCGTGCCGGACGTCGTCGCGCAGGCGGAGAAGGAGCACGGGCCCGTCGATGTCCTGATCAACAATGCCGGCTATGGCCACGAAGGCGTGCTTGAAGAGTCGCCGCTCGAAGAGATGCGGCGCCAGTTCGACGTGAACGTCTTCGGTGCCGTGGCGGTCGCCAAGGCGTTTCTTCCGAGGTTCCGCGACCGACGCCGTGGCTTCATCGTCAATGTCACCTCGATGGGCGGCATGATCACGATGCCGGGCATTGCTTACTATTGCGGCAGCAAGTTCGCGCTCCAGGGCATATCGGAGGTGATGCGTTCGGAAATGGCCCCGTTTGGCGTTCGCGTCACGGCCGTCTGCCCCGGTTCCTTCCGGACGGACTGGGCCGGGCGCTCCATGGTCCGGACCGAAAGGTCTATCGCGGATTATGACGCGCTGTTCGACCCGATCCGTGAAGCCCGGCTGACGAAAAGCGGCAAGCAGCTTGGCGATCCGGACAAGCTCGCAGCGGCCGTGTTGGCTTTGGTGGAATCCGAAGCTCCGCCGCCGCAGCTTCTGCTTGGCAGCGACGCCCTCAAGCTCGTGTCCGAGCGTATCGAACGCCTGCAGCAGGGGATCGAAGCCTGGAGGGCCGTAACCATCTCGACCGATGGCTGAATGAGCGCGGGAATAACCCGCCGCATTGCCTTTCCGCCCCGGCTCGCTCCATAGTCGGGTCAATGCTTGACGCGATTGCGAGTCACTGGTCGACGCTTATCCTGATCCTCTCGCTGGCAATGGCGGCGGTGGGTATCGTGCACGCCATCATGACCAAGGAGGACGTGCGCGCCGCCACCGGCTGGGTGGGCGTGATGCTTTTGTCGCCTTTCCTCGGCGCGATCATCTACGCCATTGCCGGCATCAACCGCATCCGCCGCGCGACGATCAGCGCGATGCGGCCGGTTTCACCCGAGGCGGCCGCCGCCAGGCACGACCGCGACGTCGCGCTCGAAGCCCTGATCAACGCCGAATTCGGCCAGCGCTTCACCGGGTTGAAGACGCTTGGCGACAGGGTGGCGCGGCGTCCGCTGACATCCGGAAACACCATCGCCGTGCTCAAGACCGGCGACGAGGCCTATACGGCGATGTGCCGGGCAATTGATGCCGCGCAAAGAAGCGTCCTGCTCGAAACCTATATTTTCGACAATGATGCGGTCGGGGCGCTTTTCGTCCAGTCGCTCGGCAACGCCGTCAAGCGCGGCGTCACTGTCCGCGTGCTGATCGACGCCGTCGGCGTGCGCTATTC
>NZ_RZSB01000447.1:0-4999 GCF_004023285.1 Mesorhizobium sp. M2A.F.Ca.ET.067.02.1.1 | reverse complement strand
CATGAAATGCGTGGACACGAAGATCGTCACGTTCCGCTTGCGCGAGAGGTCGGCAAGAATCCGCCAGAAGCCGTCGCGGGCAACCGGGTCGACGCCGGAGGTCGGCTCGTCGAGGATCAGTATCTCCGGAGAATGGATCATCGCCACGGCCAGCGACAGCCGCTGGCGGATGCCGAGCGGGAGCGCTTCGGGCAGCGTGTCGACATTGTCGGCGAGGCCGAATTGCTGCGCGACCTCCTCGACCCGGGGCGGGATCGACGCATCGGCCATGCCGAAGAGGCGGGCATGGAGCTCGAGATTCTGCCGGACCGTCAGCTCAGAGTAGAGCGAGAATCCTTGCGACATGTAGCCGACGCGCCGCCGCACATCGATGTCGCGGGAGTCGATCTCGCGCCCGAACAGCCGTGCCTTGCCCTCGGACGGCTCGAGCAGCCCGGTCAGCATCTTCATCGTGGTCGTCTTGCCGCAGCCGTTCGATCCGAGGAAGCCGAAGATCTCGCCGCGGCCAATGCGGAAGCTCACGTCGTCGACGGCGGTGAAATCGCCGAAGCGCATGGTAAGGTGTTCGGCCTCGATGGCAGGTTCGCTGTCGGCGCCGGCGGGCCGCGGAGGGATCACCACCGCCTCGTGGCTGTCCCGCTTCTCCGGCGGGAGAAGGGCTATGAAGGCGGCGTCCAGGTCGGGCGCGCCGGTTCCTTCGAGCAGGTCGGCCGGGGTTCCGGAGGCGAGCACGCGGCCCGCGTCCATGGCCACCAGCCAGTCGAAGCGCGCGGCCTCTTCCATATAGGCCGTGGCGATGATGACGCTCATGCCCTCGCGACCCTTGCGGATCTCGCCGATCAGTTCCCAGAACTGGCGGCGCGACAACGGATCGACGCCGGTGGTCGGCTCGTCCAGGATCAGGAGGTCCGGATCGTGGATGAGGGCGCAGCACAGGCCAAGCTTCTGCTTCATGCCGCCCGAAAGCTTGCCGGCCTGCCGCTCGGCGAAAGGCGCCAGCCCCGTTCGCTTCAGAAGCTCGCCGATGCGGCGCTCGCGCTCGCGCCGATCATGCCCGAACAGGCGGCCGAAGAAATCGATGTTGTCGAAGACCGACAGCGTCGGATAGAGGTTCTTGCCCAGGCCTTGTGGCATATAGGCGATCCTGGGGTAGGCGCTCTGCCGGTGGCCGAGATCGGCCATGTCGCCGCCCAGCACCTCGACATGCCCCTGCTGGATCGTCCGTGCTCCGGCAATCAGGGAAAGCAGGCTGGATTTGCCGACGCCGTCCGGCCCGATCAGGCCGACCATGCGGCCGGCCGGGAAATCGAGCGTTACGGCATCGAGAGCCCTGACCTTTCCGTAAGCGTGGCCGACATTCTCCAGCCGCGCCACGTAGCTTGACGGAAGGCCCGCGCCGGCGTCCGGCCGCGCATTCATTGCACGAGCTTTCCCTTGAGGCTCGCCGGCCATGAGGCCTGCGGATCGAGCCGCACATAGGCCACGCCGGGCAGGCCGGTTTTCACCTGCTGGATATATTTGCGGAGCAGCTCCGGTGCGATGTGCGCCTTGATCCGGAACATGAGCTTCAGGCGCTCCTCCTCCGTTTCGACCGTCTTGGGCGTGAACTGCGCGACGTCCGCGACGAAGGTCACCTTGGCGGGGATGATGTATTGCGGCGCCGCGTCGAGCACGAGACGCACATCGGAGCCGATCGCGACGCGCCCGGCCTGCGCGGTCGACAGGAAGAAGGTCATGTAGACATCGCCGAGGTCGACGAGGTTGAGCACGCGCCCGCCGCCCGCCAGCACCTCTCCGGGCTCCGCCACGCGGAACTGGATGCGCCCGTCGCGCGGCGACGCCAGCGTGGCGTCGCCGATATCGGCGTCGATGCTTTCGATCGCGGCCTGCGCCGCGTCGACCGTGGACTTGGCATCGACCACCTGCGCCCGCGCGGCGTTGATGGCCGCTTCACTGGCGGCGAGTTGGGCCTGCGCGGCGGCGACGGCGGCTTTCGCGCTCTGCTCGGCCGCGCGGTCGTTGTCCAGGACCTGCTGGGAGACGGTGTTGTTGACCGCAAGCTGCTGCGAGCGCGCCAGGGTCCGATCGGCGGCGTCGAGCTCGGCTTCGCGCTGCGCGACGACAGCGCCGGCCGCCGTCTTTTCAGCCTCGCGCTGCGTCACCAGGCTGCCAGCGGTCTCGACCCCGATGATGGCGCGCTGAAACTGCGCCTCGGCCTGACGGCGCTGCGCCTCGAGCTGCGCTGTGTCCATGCGGGCAAGCACCTGGCCGGCCTTGACGAAATCGCCTTCGCCGACAAGGATTTCCTTGATCCGCCCCGCCGCCTTCGTCGAGACGTCGATTTCGACCGCCTCGATGCGGCCGTTGCCGCTGGCGATGCCTTCCGGCAGTTGCCCGTCCTTGGAACGCTGCCACACATAGTAGCCGGCTGCTCCGATGGCTATCAGGGCGCCGAGGATCAGCCATCGCCGGGAAACCTTCATGGCCGGCCTTCGGTGTTGCGCGATACGTCAGGTTCGGCTGGCGCCAAAAGCGCCCCCTCGAGATGGAGTGGCGCCGGAGACAGCGGCCCCGAAGCGGAGAAGGGAAGGAACCTTGCCGAGGCAATCTCCCGCCGCCAGGCGCCGATCTGTTCGGCGCTTAAGGTAATGCCGTCCATGTCAGGGGAACTCCGTTCAGGTTGCCAAGTTGGCGCGACCAAAACAGAGACCGGCTGCGGCGACCTTGATCGATATCAATTCTGGGAGAAGGGGTCGCTGTGAGCGTCGGGACCAGGGCCTGAACGTTCGCCGGCCTTCTGATCGGTCAATGCATTATGGCGAGGACGATACCGTGCTGACGCGGTCGAGAGGAGCTGTTCGGCGGCCGGAGCGTCAGACAAATCGCGGGAAAGCGTCCGCATCGGGCGCGTTCGCCCAGCTTTGCAATGTCTGTCCGCCGTCGAGCAGGCAGTCGACGCCGGTGACGTGGCGGGCATCGTCCGAGGCCAGGAAGGCGACGGCGGCGGCGACATCCTCGGGCTGGCCGATACGGCGCAGCGGAATGCGGTCGGCGAAACGGCGAATGCCGGCTTCATAGGCTGCCTGGTCCCGCGCCGGCACGCCCAGCCGGGTCTCGATGACCCCGGGGCAGATCGCGTTGACGCGAATGCCATAGGCGGCGGCGTCGAGGGCCGCGATCCTGGTCAGGCCGACCACGCCGTGCTTGGTCGAGGCATAGCCGGCGCCGCCGGACAGCACGTCCCAGCCGGCCATGGACGAGCCCATATTGACCACCGATCCCTTGATCTTGCCCGCGATCATGGTCGCCAGTGTCGCGCGCAGGACGTAGAACATGCCGTTGAGGTTGATGCCGACGATGCGTTGCCAGTCCTCGGTGCTCAGCTCGTGGACCGGCGCGACCTTTCCGGAAATGCCGGCATTGTTGAACAGCACGTCGATCCGGCCGAAACGCGTAACCACCGCCGTGACCATAGCGTCCACCGCCACGGGTTCGGCGACGTCAACCGCGAAGGCTTCGGCGCGGTCGCCAAAGGTCGCTGCCAGGGCCTGAGCACGAGGCCCGTCGAGATCGGCGATCGCGACTGTAGCGCCTTCCTCGACGAAGCGGCGCACCGCTGCGGAGCCGATGGCGCCGGCGGCGCCCGTCACCAGAACGATCTTGTCCTTGAAGCGCATCTCTTGTCTCCGAAGCCCAGATACCGGTCAGCGATAGTCGCGCCACGAGAAGCGCGGCTCGAAGCCCAGCGCCGCTTTGGCCGCCGAGGTGTCGATGAAGGCGGCGTTGCCATCCAGCGGGCGCCTGATCGGAACATCCGGATAGGCTTGCGCCGCGAGCGTTGCGCTGGGCACGTCCATATAGCTGTCCCACACCGATGCCGACCCCAATCCTCTACGACTGCGACCCCGGCCACGACGATGCCATCGCGCTGGTCATGGCGCATCGCTCGCCCGACATCGAGCTTCTCGGCGTCACCACGACATGCGGCAACGCGGAGCTCGAGAAGACGACGGACAACGCGATCCGCGTGCTCGATTTGCTCGGCGCCGGCGATGTGCCGGTCGCCGCCGGCTGCGCGCGGCCCCTGGCGCGGCCGCTGGTTCTGGGCACCGCCGATGGCCCGAGCGGGCTCGAAGGCTCGCCCTATCTGCCGCAGCCCTCGCGCGGGCCGATCAAGCAGCGTGCGGTAGACTTCCTTGCCGAGAAGCTCGCGGCATCACCGGAACCGCTGCTGGTGGTGGCGACCGGCCCGCTCTGCAACATCGGCCTGCTCGTGCTCAAGCACCCGCACGTGCTGCCCAAGATCAAGGAGCTGATCTGGATGGGCGGCGTGTTCTATCGCAAGAGCGAGATCATCACGCCGACCGAGTTCAACGCCTTCTGCGACCCCGAGGCCCTGAAGCTGGTGCTGGACGCAAGGGTGCCCATCACCATGATCGGGCTCGACGTGACCATGCAAGTGCTGATCGAGGCGCCGCAATACGAGGAACTGGCCAGGATCGACACACCGCTCGGCCGCGTGGTCATGGACTGGCTGAAATTCTACGAGAAGCTGCACCGCAACTCGATGGGCGTCGGCGGCGCCATGCACGACCCGCTGGCGCTGGCGCTGGCGATCGATCCGACGCTCGTCCGCACGCGTCCGGCGCATATCGGCGTCGACCTGTCCGGCAGCTACACATTCGGCGCCACGGTGGCCGATTTCTGGCATGAGCGCGGTGAGGAGGACAATGCGCGCATCGCCTATGAAGTCGATGCCGACCGCTTCTTCAAGCTGATGCTCGATTTGCTCCGCTAAAGCATGTCTCCCGAAGTGGGAACCGGTTTCGGGATCAAGACATGCGTAAATCAAGAACCTAAAGCGCATGGAGCGAATCTGAAAGATCGCGACGCGCTTTAGGCCGTCGGAAGGCTCACCGCTCCAGGCAGATCGCGACACCCTGGCCGCCGCCGATGCAGAGCGAGGCCAAGCCCTTCTTCGCTCCACGCCGGACCATCT
>NZ_RZSB01000446.1:0-5010 GCF_004023285.1 Mesorhizobium sp. M2A.F.Ca.ET.067.02.1.1 | reverse complement strand
GCGGCATACTGGGCGGCATCTCGACCGGACAGCCGATCGTCGCCCGCTTCGCCGTCAAGCCGACCTCGTCGATCCTGACGCCGCGCAAATCGATCGACAAGGACGGCAAGGATGTCGAGGTGATGACCAAGGGCCGCCACGACCCCTGCGTCGGCATCCGCGCCGTGCCGATCGGCGAAGCCATGGTTGCCTGCGCCATCGCCGATCATTATCTGCGGCACAGAGGACAAACGGGGAAGGGAGGGGAGTAAGGCAGCAGGGCAGTAGGGCAGTAGGGCAGTAGGGCAGTAGGTTAATGCTGCCGCCCGCAGCCCGCCAAACTTTTTCCTTTTCCCTACTGCCTTACTGCCCTATTCCCGTACTCCCCTGCGAGCGAAGCGAGCACTTATGCCTTACGACCAGAAGAAGATCGTCGAAGCGATCCGCGCCTTCGAGCGCGGCGAGATCGTTGTCGTCATGGACGATGACGGACGCGAGAACGAGGGCGACCTGATCGTCGCCGCCGTGCACTGCACGCCGGAGAAGATGGCCTTCATCGTGCGCAACACCTCCGGCATCGTCTGCACGCCCATGCTGCGAGAGGATGCAAGGCGCCTGAATCTGGCGCCGATGGTGGCGGACAACGATTCCGCCCACACCACCGCCTTCACCGTCAGCGTCGATTTCAAGCATGGCACGACGACAGGCATCTCCGCCGACGACCGCACGCTGACCGTGCGCAACCTCGCCAACGGCAATGTCGGCCCGTCGGATTTCGTGCGCCCCGGTCACATCTTCCCGCTGATCGCGCGCGAAGGCGGCGTCTTGATGCGCTCCGGCCATACGGAGGCCGCGGTCGATCTCTGCAAGCTTGCCGGCCTGCCGCCGGTCGGCGTCATTTCTGAACTGGTCAATGACGATGGCACCGTCAAGCGCGGGCCGGAAGTGCAGGCTTTCGCGGAACAGCATGGCCTGAAGCAGGTGTCGGTGGCCGATCTCATCGCCTATCGCCAGCGCAAGGAAACCCTGGTCCAGCGCGTCGCCTGTTCCGACATCGAAACGCCAGGCGGCAAGGCGCAGGCCTTCACCTACACGCTGCCATGGGATTCCATGCACCACCTGGCGGTCGTCTTCGGCGACATCCGCGACGGCGAGGAGGTCCCGGTGCGCCTGCATCCGGAGGATGTCGTGACCGACGTGTTCGGCACCAGCCACCGGCTTGACGGCATCATGAAGGCGATGGGCGAGCGCAGGCGCGGTGTTATCGTCTATTTGCGCGAAGGCTCGGTCGGCGTCGCCCACCAGGAGCGCAAGCGGCCGCTAAGCGGCGACCGCGAGGATCACGAGGAAGCCCGCCGCCGCGAGAACGAATGGCGCGAGATCGGCCTCGGCGCCCAGATCCTCAAGGACCTCGGCATCTCCTCGATCAACCTGATCGCCTCGCGCGAGCGCCACTATGTCGGCCTCGAGGGCTTCGGCATCCACATCGCCAAGACCGAAATTCTTTAGTCGTCAAAGGGTTGACGAGCGGGAGGCCCTACGGCGGCGTTGCAGCCCGCGTGTCGCTGACTGACCGAAGCCTCGGCGACATAGGCGGTTGTCCGAACCCTCCGCAACGCAGGCGATTGGCCGAAACCTATCCGACGTCGTCATCCACGGGCGGAGCAAGGAGCGAAGCGACGCGCGCAGACCCGAGGATCCATTCCGTGACTTTCACGCGTTGCGACAGTGCAGAATTCCGCTCCGTAGCGTCCTACGATCAAGGTCACGGAAAGGATCCTCGGGTCTCCGCTCGGCTGCGCGTCGCTTCGCCCGTGGATGACGACGTCGCGTAGGTCTCGGGCTAACCGCAACGTCGGCCAAATAACCGTCACTCCGCAGGCGCCACCGCTTCGCCTCTGTCCACATCGCAATCGTCCGTCGCCAGCCGGCATTGACCAGCAAGCACGGTGACCAGTGCGACCCCTCCTGCAGCCACCGAGACCCAAAATCCGTTCTGTGGACCGAAAGTGTCGACCATCCAGCCGGCGGCGAAGGAACCCAGCGCCATGCCGATGCCGATGCCGGTCGTTACCCAGGTGACGCCCTCGGTGAGCATCGCGGCCGGCACGTGGCGTTCAATCAGGCCGAAGGCGGTGATGAAGGTCGGCGAGATCGCGACGCCGCTGACGAACACCGCCAGCGCCAGCGTCGGCACGGTGTCGACGAAAAGCAACGGCAAAGTGGTGAGCGCGATCACGGTGACCGCGAGCGCCAGCTGCCGCTGCAGCGGCGCCTTCAGGCTGAGCGCGCCAACGATGATTCCAACCACGAAGGATCCCAGCGCATAGACGCCGATGACGAGGCTCGCCGCCTCGGGCTGGCCGAGCGCCTTGGTGATAGCGACGGTGGTGACTTCCGTGGTGGCGAAGGTCGCGCCGACGAAGATCAGCGCGAAGGTGATAATCTGGACCGCGCGCAGGCGGATCGCCGAACCGGTCGCGCCATGTTCGGCCGGGCGGATGGGTGGTTCGGAAGAGCGCTGCAGCAGGAATGCCGCCGAGCCCAGCGCAAGCAGCAGTGTGCTGACGACCATGCCGGCTTCGGGAAACAGCGCTGCGCTCAACCCCACCGACAGCGAGGCGCCTGCGACATAGACCAGCTCGTCGGCGGCCGATTCGAAGGCGAAGGCGGTGTTCAACTCCGGCCGATCGTGAAAGATCTCGGTCCAGCGCGCCCTGACCAGCGCCGGGATGCTGGGCATGGCGGCGGCGAGCAGGGCCGAACCGAACAAGGTCCAAGCCGGCCAGTGCCGGTTGGCCGCGATAATCAATGTCACGAAGGCAAGCGCCGAGACAAGCGTCATGGGTGCTGCGATCGCCGTCTGGCCGCGGCGGTCCACCAGCCGCGATACCTGCGGCGAAAGAAAAGCGTTGACCAGCGCATAGGTGGCCGAGACGGCGCCGGCCAGCCAATATTCGCCATGCGTCTGCGACAGCATCGCCACGATGCCGATCGGTGCCATTGCGATCGGCAAGCGCGCGAAGGCGGCTGTGGCGAAGCCTTTCGTGCCAGGAGCCCGAAAGATGTCCACATAGGGGTTTCGCATGATCCTGCTCCTCGACAAGGGTGCATACCACAATTACATACGTTGCGTATGAATGTGAGATAGTTCATACGCCGCGTATGTCGATTGGCATACGAAGCGTATGTGAATAGGGCCAGAGCCATGCACAGACCGCGCAAGGAGATGATCGCCGAGACGCGCGCCAAGCTGATCGCGGCCGCCCGCCACGCCTTCGGCACGGTCGGCTATGCCGAGTCCTCGATGGACGATTTCACCGCGTCGGCCGGCCTCACGCGCGGCGCGCTCTACCATCATTTCGGCGACAAGAAGGGGCTGCTGCAGGCCGTGATCGCCGAGATCGACCGCGAAATGGCCTTGCGCGTCAACGAGGTGGCCTCGAGGGCGCCGACGCGCTGGCAGCATTTCGTCGACGAGTGCACCACCTATATCGAGATGGCGCTGGAGCCGGAAATCCAGCGCATCATGTTCCGCGACGGCCCGGCGGTGCTCGGTGACCCGGCGCAGTGGCCGAATGCCAGCGCTTGCATCGCCTCGATGACCGACCACCTGACGAAGCTGCAGGAAGAGGGCGTGGTCGTCACCGATGTCGACCCTGAGACAACCTCGCGGCTGATCAATGGTGCCAGCAGCCAGGCCGCGCAGCGCATCGCCAATTCGAATGATCCGGAAGCCACCTCGAAGAAGGCGATCGCCGCCTTCAAGCAACTGCTCGAAGGCTTACGCCAAAAGCCCTGAGGCACGCTTGGGTAACCAAGCCACCGCGTTGTGCACCGGTTTTGGGCCGGTGCAACCCTGCCGCGATTGACAATCTATGGGGCGAGCGCATCCTCCTGCGCCATCTCTTAGGGCGTGGAGAGTCGGGGCCATGTGGGACTTCAGCATTGGCCGGTCTGTGTCCATCATGATGCGGACATGGCCGTTCATCGTCTTTCGCATGATCGTCTATTTCGGCATCACAGTCGCCTACATCATGGCGACCGGCACGGGCGCCAGCGTCGGCTACGGTGTCGGTCATATCTCGACCGATCCGGATGGACCGATGTCCTTTGCGCTGTGGGGTGGCGTGGTCGGCTTCGGCATCGTGTCGATCGCCGTCTACTGGATCCGCGAATACATCCTTTATGTGCTGAAAGCCGGCCATATCGCCGTCATGGTACATCTGATCGACGGCCATGACGTGCCCGACGGCCAGGGCCAGATCGCCTATGCCAAGGAAGTGGTCAGCCAGCGTTTCGCCGAGGCCAACATCCTTTTCGTCGTGGACCAGCTGGTCAAGGGCGCCATCCGCGCCATCACCGGCCTGATCGGCGGCGTTGCCGCCTTCCTGCCCATTCCGGGCCTGAGCGGCCTAGTCAGCTTCATCAACACGGTGATCCGCCTGTCTCTGACCTATGTCGACGAAATCATCCTCGGCTACAACATCCGCATCAATTCGAACTCGCCCTTCGAGACGGCCCGGCAAGGCGTCGTGCTTTACGCCCAGAACGGCAAGCACATGGTCAAGAACGCCGTGTGGCTGGCGGTGATCATGTGGGGCGTGTCCTTCGTCATCTTCCTGTTGATGCTGGCGCCCGCCGCCGCGATCCTGTGGGTCATGCCCGGACAATTGGCCGGCTGGGCCTTCGTGCTGGCCATCGTCTTTGCCTGGGCCTTCAAGGCGGCCTTCATCGAGCCCTTCGCCATCGCCTCGCTGATGCAGGTCTATTTCGAAGCCATCGAAGGCCAGGTGCCCAACCCCGAATGGGACACGCGGCTCGCCGAGGCCTCGTCCAAATTCAGGGAGCTGCGCGACAAGGCGCTGGGCTCCTTCGGCGGCGGCTCGCGCTGGGATACGCCCCGGGCCGCTTGATCACTGCTGGCGACCTAGCCTTGCAATCGCCGACTTGAGCGGCGCCTCGCCGGCGCCGCGAAACGTCTCGCTCATCACCAACTCGGGCAGCGGCAGACGCTTGGCCCAGCCATGC
>NZ_RZSB01000445.1:0-5021 GCF_004023285.1 Mesorhizobium sp. M2A.F.Ca.ET.067.02.1.1 | reverse complement strand
CCGTTGCGAAGACCCGCCAGCCCTCCGCCTTCAGCGCCCGCGCGCAATACGCGCCGATGCCGGAGGAGGCCCCGGTGACGATGACGGTGCGCAATTCTTTCGCGACGGTGGACGTTGTCTGACCTGGGGTTGCCATTTGCCGCAATCACTTCCCATATTCGCGGCGTCGACACAATCGAGCGGAGCGCGGGTCCTTGCTCAGGAATATCGTCGCCGTCAAGCGCGTGCTCTACGATGCGATCGGCCATTTCAACAATGACGACGGCTGGGCGATGGCCAGCCACCTCGCCATCACTTCGCTGATGGCGTTGTTTCCGTTCCTGATCTTCGCCACGACACTGGCCAGCTTCCTCGGCGCGCAGGCGTTCTCGGACACGGCGGTGCATCTCGTCTTCGACACCTGGCCGGAGCAGATCGCCAAGCCGATCGCGCGCGAGGTGCAGAACGTTCTCACCGTCAGGCGAACCGACCTTTTGACCTACGGCGTCGTGCTTGCCGCCTATTTCGCGTCGAACGGCATCGAGGCGCTGCGCACCTCGCTCAACCGGGCCTATCGTGTCACCGAAACGCGCGGCATCATCCACCGCAGGGTGCAGAGCATCATTTTCGTACTGATCGCCACGGCCTGCTTCCTGGCCGTCAGCGTGCTTCTGGTGTTCGCCCCTCTGCTGGCCAGGCTGGCGGAGGCCCATCTCGAATGGATCAAGCCCTATATGGGCACCATCACGCTGTGGCGTTACGTCGTCGCCTCCACCGTCATCGTCATCGGGCTGTTCTCCGTGCATATCTGGCTGCCGGCCGGCAAGCGCCGCTTTGTCTCGATCATACCTGGCATCGTCTTCACGCTGATCGCCTGGCTCGCCGGCTCGACCATCTTCGCCACCTATCTCGATCATTTCTCGTCCTACGTGACTACCTATGCGGGGCTCGCCTCGATCATGATCGCGGTGGTTTTCCTCTACATCATCTCGGCGATCTTCATCCTCGGCGGCGAGCTCAACGCCGCGATCAGCCGCTATCTGGAGGCGCGTGCGCGCGTCGGGTGAGTTGCGTCGGTAGAGGAATTGAAGAAATGAAGAATTGAGGAATTGAAGAAAAAGCGATCCGGCGCTGCCGGCTTCTTCTTCAGCTCTTCAGTTCTTCAGTTCTCCGTTCTTCAATTCTTCAATTCTTCAATTCCTCAATTCCCCTTCCCTTCCCTTCCCTTGCCTGCCCGCCGTCGCCAGGCCTACGCCAAGGGTCGCGATCGCCATGCCGGCGATCTGCAGCAGATTGAGCTGCTCGTCGAAAAGCATCCAGGCGATGACCGCGGTCACGGCGGGCACGAGGTAGAACAGCGAAGCGACCTTCGACATCTCGCCGTCCCTGATCATCACCATCAACAGGAAGATGGCGCCGACCGACAGCACCAGGACCAGCCAGGCCATGGCAAAGATCAGCTCGCCATTGACGGTGACGGCGCGCGTCTCGAAGGCGAGCGAGCCCAGGATCATCACGGCGGAGCCGCCGACATACTGCCACATCGTCGCCGACACCAGGTCGCCGCCGGAAGCATAGCGTTTCTGCCAGATGGTGCCGGCGCTCATGCCGAGCACCGAGACGAGCGAGGCGGTCAATGTTGCCGCGGTCACGCCGCCGCCGACCGCTCCGAGCTTCGGCCACAGCACAATGACGACGCCCACAAGCCCGACAGCGAGCCCGGCCCAATGGCGGGGCAGGATCGCCTCGCCGAGGAACCTGCCCGAGAGCACGGCGGTGATCAGCGGCTGCAGGCCGACGATCAATGCGGAAAACCCTGCCGGCATGCCCCGGTGGATCGCCCAGAAGACGGCGCCGAGATAGACGCCATGCATGAGGACGCCGGCCATCGTCGCATGCAACGCCTCGTCGCGCGTCGCCGTGCGCGAGCCAAGCAGCACGGCGAGGCCGGCAAACAGGATCGCCGCTATGACGAAGCGGATGGCAAGGAACGTAAAGGGCTCGGCCCAGGGCATGGCGTAGCGCGCGCCGATGAAGCCTGTCGCCCACAGAACGACGAAGGAGGCGGGAATGAGCCGCTTGATGCTCTGCATGGGTGGGAGGCTGCCGGGGTGAACGGTTGATGACGGCAATTGCTCTAATGCCGTTCAATCCGGCAAGCAAAACGAAACGGTTGATCCATAAGCTAAGTCGAATTCAACAAACCGTGCCAAGAGGGGCATGGCGCGTCGGCGCGCCATGGGTGGGCATGTTTTTGCATCTCGACACGACCTGGCTGTTGTTCGCCTTCCTGATCATTGCCGGCTTCGGTTTCTTCTTCGGCACGGCGCTCGACGCGATCATGAAGGAGAGCGGGTTTGGCCCGACCGGCAACACGCTGCTGTTCATCTTCGGCTTCTTTGCCGCGGTGACGGTCGCCGGCAAGCATGGCATCAGCCTGAGCGACCTCAGGCTGGCGGTTGCCTGTGGGCTCGGCGGCGCCTTTGCCTTCATCAGCGTGCTGGCGCTGATCAAGGCCGGGATGGCGCGACTTTAATCAAACTCGACAAGCCGCCTGACGTCCTGCGACGACATGCCCGCCTCGCGAAGCGCGGCAAGACCGGTGTCCTTGAAGCTCTTGGACAGTTTCCTGCCGTCCGGACCAAGGATCAGGCGGTGGTGGAAATAGCGCGGCTGCGGCAGGCCGAGCAGTTCCTGCAGCAGGCGCTGCACGCCGGCCGCCGCATAGAGGTCCTGGCCGCGCACGACATGGCTGACGCCCTGCAGCGCGTCGTCGAGGACGACGGCAAGATGATAGCTGGTCGGGATGTCGCGGCGGGCGACGATGACGTCGCCCCAGGCCTGCGGTTGCGCTTCGATCGCTCGTGTCGCCGACATCGTCTCATCGGTGAATTCGGTCCATGACAGGTCGGCGGTGACGCGCATCCTTGCCGCTTCGACGTCGAGCCGCCAGGCGAAGGGCATGTTCTCGGCGATCCGTCGCTTGCGCTCCCTGGCTGGCAGGGCCTTGTCGAGCGGCGGGTAGAGCGGCACGCCGTCAGGATCGCGCGGCCAGTCGCGGCCGCCTCTCTCGGCGATGAAGGCGCGGATCTCGCCCCGGCTCATGAAGGCCGGATAGACCAGTTCCTCGGCGACCAATCGGTCGAGCACCGCCTGGTATTCGGCAAAATGTTCCGACTGGCGACGCACCGGCTGTTCCCAGCGCAATCCCAGCCATTCGAGGTCGCGGAAAATGCCGGTCTCGAATTGCGGCGTGCAGCGGGCGATGTCGATATCCTCGATGCGCAGCAGCAGCCGTCCGCCCACCTGCGTCGCCATCTGCTGGTTCAGCAGGGCCGAATAGGCATGGCCGAGATGCAGTTCGCCATTCGGGCTCGGCGCGAAGCGGAATGTCAGGAGCGTCATCTCTCGGGCGGCGTTCGGGTTGAAAGGTGCTTTCGCCGGTTGGTATTTAGCCTCCATTGCCATTTCGCGGGCGTCCTGGGAACAAGAACGTGCAACGCATCGCCTCGCTCGACGACATTGCGACTGGGCTCGACGCGCTCTGCCGGATCGATCCGCGGTTGGAGACAGTGCGCGGCAAGGCGGGCGACGTGCCGCTTCGGCTGTCGGAACCGGGGTTTCGAAGCCTGGCGTCGATCATCGTTTCGCAGCAGGTTTCCCGCGCCAGCGCCGATGCGATCTTCGGGCGGCTGGTCAAGCTGGTCGATCCGCTGACGCCACAGGCAATCCTGGCCGCGGGCGAAGACGTGTTTCGCGAGGCCGGGCTGTCGCGGCCGAAGCAGCGTGGTCTGCTCGCCGTGGCCGAAGCCGTTGCCGGCGGGCTCGATCTCGATCACCTGTGCACCCTGGACGCCGGCGAGGCGATCGCCGCGATGACGGCCGTGCCCGGCATCGGCCCATGGACGGCCGAATGCTATCTGTTGTTCGCCGCCGGCCATCCGGACGTCTTCCCCGCGCGCGATGTCGCGCTGCAGACGGCGGTCGGCCATGCGCTCGGCATCGACCCGCGTCCGCCGGAGAAAATGCTGATCCGGCTGGCCGAATCATGGAGCCCCTGGCGGGGTGTCGCGTCGCGGCTTTTTTGGGCCTACTATCGTGAACTGAAGGGCAGGGACGCGGCCCCTCCCGTCGAAATGGCCAATAAAGCATGAAAATCATGCGTTTTTGAGAGTTTCGGCGAGAGACAATCCGCTTCACATCCCTGTCATGTCGGGCTTACAGTATTCGCGCCGTTCGGTTTGGAATGTAGGAGGCGAAGGACGTGACGGTTGCCGTATCTCCGGATGGGCTTCCCGCGCTGGTGCTGAATGCGGACTACCGCCCGCTCAGCTATTACCCCCTGTCGCTCTGGTCGTGGCAGGACGCCATCAAGGCTGTCTTCCTCGACCGGGTCAACATCGTCGCAGAATACGAGCACGCCGTCTCCTCGCCGACCTTCTCGATGAAGCTGCCGAGCGTGGTCAGCCTCAAGGCCTATGTGAAGCCGTCCCGGCATCCCGCCTTCACCCGCTTCAACGTGTTCCTGCGCGACCGTTTCCAGTGCCAGTATTGCGGCACGCCGGAGGATCTGACCTTCGACCATGTCATCCCGCGCCATCGCGGCGGGGCGACGACCTGGGAGAATGTCGTCGCCGCCTGCTCGCCCTGCAATCTTCGCAAGGGCGGCATGATGCCGGCGCAGGCCAAGATGTGGCCGCTGCAGAAGCCCTACCAGCCGACGGTGCACGACCTGCACAACAACGGCCGCCTGTTCCCGCCCAACCATCTGCATGAAAGCTGGATGGATTATCTCTACTGGGATGTCGAGCTGGAACCTTGAGATCGTTCGAGAATTCGTGAGGCAGGCCGTCTGAAGCGATTGTCTGCGCTTCCGATGCTCATGGACCTGAATGTCCGCTGCGCTTCGGTTCTCGACAATCACTTCATACGACTCAGCCTGACGAATTCTTTGAACGATCTCGCGTCGGCGCTTTGGTGCCGGCTCAATCCCGCGCGAGCGCGCTGCGGAAGGCGACGGCGGCCAGCACGAGGCTGGCGAT
>NZ_RZSB01000444.1:0-5025 GCF_004023285.1 Mesorhizobium sp. M2A.F.Ca.ET.067.02.1.1 | reverse complement strand
ACTGTTCAGGTTGATGGTTCACCGGTGGGAAGGGACCGGGCCATGCCACGGCCTGTCCGAAAGGACGACCACGATCCACTCGGTCTCCTTCCCACCTCAACCATACACCAGAACCAACACACAGGATCCTCGGGTCTACGCGTCCGCTTCGCTCCCGCTCCGCCCGTGGATGACGAGAGCAACGGGCCTCCGAAAAAATCGCACAACTCCATGAACCATTCCCGTTCGGCCGGCGACACACAGCCGTGAATGGCAAATCCAACCATGGAGAACTCAAATGACTTCTTTCCTGCGCAACACCCTTCTTGCCGCCGTCGCGATTTCGGCCCTGACCGGATCGGCCCTGGCGGACAAGACCTACAAAAGCTGCGCCGCGACCAACCTCAACGATCTGTGGAGCGGCCGCTGCTGCAGCGTCGGTTCCGCGAACTGCCTGGGCGGCGGCAATGGCGGCCGCGATCATCAAGGCCATGAAGGCAAGGGCGGTCGGGGCAGCTCCAATGGCGCCGGCGCCGGCAAGTTCTGATTTCATTTACAGATGCGCGAAGCGAAAAGCGGATCGCGCTCGTCCAACGCGGTTTCATCGTGAGTATCCGGATATGGCAGGTTGGCGCCGCCCCTCATTGCCCTGACGGGCATTTCTCCCCGTAAAACGGGGAGAAAGAGGCTGGCAGCAACCTTAGCGCCAATTTCCGACGCTGGTGATTGGCGAAAGCAGCGGCACAGTGCCCTTCTCCCCGTTCGCGGGGAGAAGATGGCGGCAGCCAGATGAGGGGCAGCGCCGACCTCGCCCGTTGACGCTTGTTAGCTACGTCGTGCGAGCGCGGCGCGGATCGACGTGCTGAGGCGGCGCAATTCCGCCTCATCCAGCCTCTCGATGCTTTCGGCCAAAAGATTGGCCAGTTCAGTGGCCGCCGGCGACAGGCCGGACGTGTCGATCCTGACCCTCGGGTGCGAGCTCTCGGCAAGGCGGGCGAGGTCCTCGGCATCGTCCCAGATGATGTTGAAATAGCCGATGATCTTCTGGATCAGCGTCCAGGTCGGCGCGCCGCGGCGGCCGTGCTCGAGCGCCGACAGATAGGCGGCGCTGACGCCGATCGCCTCGGCCATAGCTTTCTGGCTGACGCCGCGCTCGGCGCGCAGCGCCCTGAGCTTCTCGCCGAACGGAGTCATGTCGACCTGCTCATCGCCGGGCCCTCATTGCCGAGCCGCTCATCGCCGGGCCCTCATGGGCGCGTCCGCCGCAGCCGCACATAGAGCGCGCCCGAGCCGCCATGGTTGCGGGCGGCGTGATCGTGGCTGGAGACGAGATGGCGGAAGGCCGGGGTCGACAGCCAGGCCGGTACGGCGCGGCGCAGGATGCCGTCGCCGCCCGAGGACGAACCCTTGCCGGTGATGATCAGAACATAGCGGATGCCGCCGGCATGCGCCCGATGCAGGAAGGCGAGCAGCAGCGAATAGGCCTCGTCCTGCGTCATGCCGTGCAGGTCGACGCGGCCTTCGATCGGCAGCCGGCCTTTTTTCAGCTTGTGCAGCGTCTGATCGTCGAGCGAATGCGAGACATGCGGCGTCTTCGGTTTCGCGGCGACGGCCGGGACACCGTTGACGGAAGCGGCGGCCGGCGTCGGCTTGGGCTCGATAATTTCGGGAATCTCGACCGCGGCCTTGCGTTTCAACGGCCGGGCCGAACGCGCCACCAGGTTCCACAGGATGCGGTCGTCGTCGCTGAGATGGTCGTCGCGGCGGCTCACCGGGTCGCTCCATTCAGAAGCCCACGCGGAACCAACGCATAGAAATCGGCCGCATTGCGGACCACGCCGGCGATCTCGCCGGCGGCGTCGCCCGAGCCGGCGAAGAGGTCGCCGCGCGCCGGCCCGGTGATGGCCGAGCCGGTGTCCTGCGCGATCATCAGCCGCCGGAACGGTTTTTCATCGAAGGCGGTGAGCGTCGGCGCGTCGATATAGAAGGGCGTGCCGAATGTGTGCAGCAGGCGATCGACCGCGACCGAGCGCCCCGGCGTCAGCGGCACCTTGGCGGCGGCGATCGGCCCAAGCGCGGCATCGTCGACTGCAGCCTCGCGGAAGAAGATGTAGGAGCGGTTCTGCCAGAGGATCTCGTCGACGCGGCTAGGATGCGCCTTGAACCAGGCGCGGATCGACTGCATCGTCACCTTTTCCAGCGGGATCTCGCCGAGCTCGCTCAGAATCTTGCCCGGGCCAATGAAGCGCTGTCCTGATTTCGCGGCATAGGTGACGCGGGCGAGCCTGCCGTCGGTCATCTTCAGCCTAGCTGCGCCCTGCACATGGATGAAGAAGGCATCGACCTTTTCGGCGAGCCAGGCAATCTCGAGATTTTGGCCTAAGAGCGCACCGCGCTCGATTTCGCCGCGGTCGAAATATTCGACCGGAGCATTATCCGTCCGACGGGCGAAGGCCAGATAAGGATCCATGCCGGCCGGCCGGTTGCCGTCGTCGATGTCGATCAGATCGGCGGGGCGGGACAGCAGCGGCACGGCGAACCGCTCCGTCCTGACCGGCGAGGCCTCGACCTCCGGCTCGTAGAAGCCGGTGACTAGCCGCGAGCCGTTTTCGGCGCTCACCAGCATCGGCACGAAATGCCGCTCGAAGAAGGACCGCGCCTCGGACCGATTCGGCGCCGAAACGGCGCGGGCCTCAGCATAGGCCTCGGCAAAGGCATTGAAATCGACGCCGAGCGAGCCGGTGCGATAGGGTTTAACGGGCGCATGAAGGGCCGAGCGGCGAAAGGCCGCGAAGGCCGCAGCATGGTCGTCCTCGCCCCAGCCGGGCAGGTCATCAAAAGATTTTTCGCTGAGTATGGGAGAGAGCGGCACGACCGAGCCCCGCCGCTTGATCTCAATCTTCTTCTTCGGTGGCGACGAGCTTCCAGTTCGGGTCGCGCGAGCGTGTGTCGCGGGCGAAGGTCCAGACATCCTTGACCTCGGCCACCGTTTCCGGATCGCCGTCGATGACGGCGCCGGCCTTGTCGCGGGTCGCCGAGATCAGCTCGGAAACGACGCGCAGCGTGATATGCGCTTCGGAGCCCTTCATCTCCGCGGCGACGATGTCGGCTTTGTCGATGCCGACGAAGGAGGACTGGATCTTCTCTGACTTCGCCTCACGCTCGCCGATGGCGGCGACGAACCCGTCATAGACTTCGCGCGACAGGAGATTCTTCAGCGTCTTACGGTCGCCGTCGGCATAGGCCATGACGATCATCTCATAGGCCATTTTGGCGCCGTCGACGAAGGTTTTGGGTTCGAAGGACGGATCGTTGTCCTTGATCGTGCGCAGGCCTTTGTTGAGATCGGTGTCCGGCTTGGCGAAGGCGTCGATCGCGGCATAGGTCTCGGCTGAGGATTCGCCCGGTGCGCGCTTGCGTGGCAGCGACACGACATTTTCCGGCTTCTGCGCCGCATCGGCCTCGCGCGTGCGGCTCGCCGAATAGGGATCGAAGGGCGGGCGCTCGTTGCCGGTGCGACGTCCGAGCACGTTGCGCAGCTGGAAAAAGATCACAACCGCCGCAATCAGAAAGAAAATCGTGCCGAAGTCGAAGAAACCCATATTTTCCGCCAACTCGAACCCTGTTCTTGCCCGACCGGCGTGACCCCCCTCGGGGACCGCGGTCGCATAGCGTTCAACACTCAAAGCATATAGAACGGCAGGCGCAATCATTCAAATCAAAGGCAGCCATACCTATCTAAAGGCGCCAAGGCCAGCGGCGATTGTCCGCGAGCGCCCAAAAGAAGAAAGCGATCGGTCGAGACTTTGCGCATTTCCTTCATCCCGCTGTTCCTGCTCCTGCTGCCGCTGCTGGAGATCGCCGGCTTCGTGGTCGTCGGCCGCGAGATCGGCGCCTTGGCGACGGTCGGGCTGGTTATCCTGTCCAGCGTCGCCGGCAGCCTGCTGCTCAGGCACCAGGGTTTCGGCGTCATGACGCGGGTGCGGGCCGAGATGGATGCCGGCCATGATCCAAGCCGGCAGCTCGCGCATGGCGCGATGATCGTGCTGGCGGCGATCCTTTTGATCATCCCTGGCTTCATCACCGATATCTTCGCCATTCTCCTGCTGCTGCCGCCGGTGCGCGACTTCGCCTGGCGCCTGTTCAAGAGCCGCATCGTCATGGCGACCAGCTTCTCGAGCGGCTTTTCGGCGCGCCGGCGCGAGACCGTCATCGACCTCGACGACAGCGACTATTCGCGCGACGACTATCCGAACCGTCCGGATCACAATTCGCCCTGGCGGCGGCTGAAAAACGATTAGTCCCAGGGCCTTTGCCCGATAAAGCGGCAAAACTTGTTTTGTCCGGCGGGCCATGGTAGCGAACCCGCGATTTCAATCCGGTCAGCAATGCTGCCCAGGCAGAAGGACTTAAAGGCTCATGGCCAGCAACGATGACGCCGCGACCGGCGCCGCCAACGGCAACGGCACCCAGAACCAGCCCTCGCTCAATGTGCTTGCCCAGTATGTGAAGGATCTTTCCTTCGAAAGTCCCGGTGCGCCGAACTCGCTGCGCGGCCGCGACAAGGCTCCCGGCATCGCCATCAATGTCAACGTCAATGCCAATCCGCTTTCGGACAAGCAGTTCGACGTCAACCTGACCTTGAACGCCAAGGCCTCCTTCGACCAGGAAGTGCTGTTCAATGTCGAGCTGGTCTATGGCGGCGTCTTCGCCATCTCGGGCTTCCCGCAGGAGCACATGCTGCCGATCCTGTTCATCGAATGCCCGCGGCTCCTGTTCCCCTTCGCCCGCCAGATCATCTCGGATGCCACCCGCAATGGCGGCTTCCCGCCGCTGATGCTCGACCCGATCGATTTCGCCCAGATGTTCCAGCAGCGCATCGCCGAGGACCAGGCCGCTAGCAAGGTCCAGGTGAGCTGAGGCGGGCTGAGCCCGGCTTCGTGCCGGGCTTTTTTGTTGGAGATGCCGGAGATTGGCGAAAACCTCCGGACGGTCGTCATTCTAGGGCGGAGCAAGGAGCGAAGCGACGCGCGCAGACCCTAGAAT
>NZ_RZSB01000443.1:0-5026 GCF_004023285.1 Mesorhizobium sp. M2A.F.Ca.ET.067.02.1.1 | reverse complement strand
GCTCTGGCTGCGCCAGCGAGTATGACGACCACTCAAGCCGAAAGCCAAAAAGGGGAACTGCAATGAACGAAATTTCAACAACTCGTCGGGGTTTCATAATCGGGGCTGCCGGCATTTCACTGGCATCAGCCCTCGGGCTTCCCCGGGCCGCAAAGGCTGCGCAAGAACGCCTCGGCTTCATCCTGTCGAACTATGTTGTCCCGCGATATCGGGCGCTGGACCAACCGTTCTTCGAGAAGGGGGTTAAGGCGGCAGGATACGAGCCGGTTGTCACTCAATCCAACCTCGATGTCGCCCAGCAGCTGAGGGACGTGGAAAACTTCATCAACCTCGGCGTCAAGGTGCTGACGCTCACGGCAATCGATAAGAAGACAAGCGTGAACATGGTACGCAAGGCAAAGGACGCGGGTATACCCGTCGTGGCCTACAATGAAGCGATACCAACCACGGAAATTTCGGCCTTTGTAGGACGCGACAATCGCAGCGTAGGTCGAACGGCCGTTCAGGCAGCCGCAAAGATGGCCGACCTGCAAGGCAAGTTCGTCATCGTTTCGGGCAGCCCCGAAGACACGGTCGCCGAAGAATGTACAGCTGGCTATTACGACGAGCTCAAGCCACTGATCGACTCCGGCAAGGTCGAAATCGTTAGCCACCAGTTCAACGCGAATTGGGATCCTGAAGTCGCTCGACAGCAAGCGGAGAACGCGCTCTCAGCGAATGGCAACCAGATCAAGGGCTTCTTTTGCAACGACGATGGCATGGCGGGTGGCGTCATTCAGGCTCTCCTGGCCCAAGGACTGGCGGGCAAGGTTTTTGTAAGTGGCCAGGATGCGACGACGCAAGGCTGTCGGAATATTCTGAAAGGCTACCTGACTGTCTCAAGCTTCACGAAATATGACGTCATGGGGACCACCGCTGCCGAGATTGCGGTTAAGCTTGCGAAGGGTGAAACAGTGCAGGCGCCGACCACCTACATGGCTAACGGGAAAGTTCCGCTGCCATGGTGGCCGATCGAAAGTTTCAATGTCACCAAGGACAACATTGTAGATTATATCGAGCACTATAGCCCTGCCTATCTCGACGCAAAGGCGGTGCTCAAAGGGATCGATGACAGTGAGATTCCCGATGATTTGCGAAAATTCCGCTGAGCTAAGAGCGCCCGGCCGCTCAGTCCGCGGCCGGGCCACGCAACGGGAGGATAGAACACCATGTCGGAGTACGTTTCTGTAATGCAACCAGCAAATCGAGCCGATGTTCGAGCGAGTGACATTAGGAATACGTCGCTAGCGGCAACGATAAGAGATTTGCGACTCGTTATTTTGTTCAGTCTTACGGCGATAGCGTGGGTTGTATTCCACTTCGCCACAGGCGGTTATGTGCTGACGGCGCGCAACCTCAGCATCCTTTCGGTGCAGATGAGTGTGACCGCCATCGTAGCCATCGGCATGACTTTGCTACTGATCGCGAAGGAAATCGATCTGTCGGCCGGAGCAGCTATGGCGCTGATCATCGTGGTCATCTTCCAATTACAGGTGGAGATGGGCGCATCTACGCTGGTTACGATTTGCGCGGCGCTTGCTCTTGGCGCAGCAATCGGAGTCTTACACGGCCTGGTGCGTGTTTGGCTGACGATCCCTTCCTTCATCATAACGCTTGCAGGTGTTTCTTGGATCCGAGGCGTCGCATTCCTCATTCCTGATGCGCAAACTCTCTCTGGCCTGTCAAACTCCTTCCATATGCTGGCGAATAGCCAGCTTCCGCCTATAATCTCAGGCGCGCTTGTTGTCACAATCGGCCTTGTCCTCGTCAGCAACTGTATCACGAAGATGCGTGCGAAGCAGTCCAAGCTCGCTATCTCGCGGACAGTTGAGAGGCTCCAGTTCGCGCTTGTTATCCTGCTGTCGCTCGGTTCGCTTTGGGTGTTTACGAGCTATCGCGGCCTGCCCTATCCGACACTGTTTCTGATCGTACTTACCTTCGTTTTCCATTGGGTGACGAGGGGCACCGACTTTGGCCGTTACGTTTATGCGATAGGGGGCAACGCGGAGGCAGCCAAGCGTGTTGGCATCAATGTCAACCTTATTACGGTCCTGCTGTTCGTGATCATGGGCCTTTTGACCGCCATTGCGGCAATCGTGCAAGGTTCGTTGCTGGACGCAGCGCCGCCCGGCATCGGCGATCTCCTCGCGCTAAACGCGATTAGCGCCGCAATCATCGGAGGGACCAACTTGTTCGGCGGTCAAGGCTCGATGGTCGGAACCGTTGCCGGTGCCGCTCTGATGGCCAGCATTGCCAACGGGCTAAGCCTGCTTGGGGTTAATAGCTTCACTCAAATGGTGGCTACCGGGGCGGTGCTTCTCTTCGCCGTCGGCATCGATGCACTGACTGCCAAAAAACGGTGAATGGACATGGAAAACGTCATCCAGGCTAACGGAATCGCCAAGTACTATGGCGCCGTCACCGCCCTCGAAGGCATCAACTTCCATATCGGCGCGGGCGAGATCGTCGGCTTCGCAGGCGACAATGGTGCCGGAAAATCTACCCTCATGCGGATTGTCGCTGGAGATGTGACGCATTCCAACGGCGAGTTGCTCATCAGCGGCTTGTTTCAGAACAACTACTCGCCGAAGACGGCTCGCGGGCTTGGCATCGAGATGGTCTATCAAGACCTGGCACTTTGCGACAATCTCGAAATCTACGAGAACATCTTCCTCGGTCGAGAGCATAAAAAACTCAATATTTTGGGGTTAGGGGTGCTGAACCGGACTTCAATGCTTGAGGAAGCCGAATGCGTGCTTAATACTCTTGGCTTGAGCATCCCCTCGCTGACGGAGCCTGTTTCGGCGCTTTCGGGCGGTCAACGACAGCTTGTAGCGATTGCCCGAGCCATGGCGAATTCTCCGCATCTTGTCATCCTGGACGAGCCCACCGCAGCCCTATCGGTGGCCGCCGGCCGCCCTCTGCTTGAACTCATTCGGCACCTTCCCGAGACGGGTACCTCGGTGATGCTGGTCAGTCATCGTCTTTCCGATCTCCTGGAAACAACCGATCGTTTGTACATCCTTAGGCGCGGCTCGATCGCATGCGAATTGACGACCAGCGAAACCACCGAGGAAGAAATCCTGCACGCTATGGCAGGGGTCGGAGAAACGGACTTCGGGCGACCACGGCTGGATGGCCCAACTGCATTTGCCTAAGGCTTGTTGATATTCAGGATTCCATGTTTGGCTTGTTTGTGATTCAAGCTTTGGATGGAACGCTTTGTGCTGACGGACGCCCAGTGGGCGAAGATGGAACCACATTGTCTGGGTAAGCCGATGGACCCTGGGCGAAGCGGTGGCGACAATCGGCGCTTCATTGAGGCAGTTCTGTGGATCACGCGGACGGGGAGCCCTTGGCGTGATCTTCCGGCTCTCTTCGGCAACTGGAACAGCGTCTTCACGCGATATCGCAACTGGGTAAAGGCCGATGTTTTCATTCGACTTTTCGAAGCTTGCTCAGACGAACCAGACATGGAGTACGCCATGGTCGACGCCACCATCGTCAAGGTCCATCGCCACGGCCAGGGCGCAAAAGGGGGACTCAGAGCCAGGCCATCGGCCGCTCCAAGGGAGGCATGACAACCAAAATCCTGGCACTTACCGACGCCCTCGGTAATCTCGTGCGCTTTGTCCTGCTGCCGGGCCAGCGTTTCGATACGATCGGCGTCGAACCGCTCATCGACGGCCTCTCCTTCGGCGCTCTGATCGCCGACAAGGCCTTCGACAGCAATAGCATCATTGCCGATCTCAACCAGCGCGGCGCCAAGATTGTCATCTCCCAGCATCCGCGCCGAACCAAGCCTATTCCGCTCGATGCCGAAATGTACAAATGGCGTCATCTGATCGAGAACTTCTTCTGTAAACTCAAGGAATTCAAACGCATCGCCATGCGAGCCGACAAAACCGACCAGAGCTTCAACGCCATCATTCATCTCGCTGCCGCCGTCATAAACTCCAGATGAATATCAACAAGCCTTAGGCGGGTCGGATGAACAACTCTGGCAGAAGAGCCTGCAGCGGGATCTGACACCTCGATCGTGGCGATCAGTGCCGTCGATGAAGCCAACAACATCGTACTCGTCGGCGGCCAACAGGCAAAACCCGTATAGCGACCGCTCTCAGCGTCCAGGCCATCGAGCATCATCACAGACAGGTTCGCTTCTTCTCGACGGTCGAGTTGGTCTATGCGCTGGAACAGGAGAAGGCACAGGGAAGATCCGGCCAGATCGCCAATCGCCTCGTGCATTCCGATCTCGTGATCCTGGACTTGGCTATCCGCCGTTGCCATATTGACGTTTGAATGTGCGTGAGAAGTATCCTGCACTTGAACCGCTACCCTCGCGCGGCCCACTTCCGCTGCCCTGGAGAATAGTTGTCGCTGGACAAGGACTCCTGCTTGGCGGACTTTGACATTCTTCCAGGGAAAGTCGAACAACGTTGGTAAGCGGTGCACCAGGGCACCTTGCAATAGGCCGATGAACATGGAGCTTTCGCGCCATGACATTGGAACATGCAGAGGGCGATGTGGTCGCCGAGATCAGCAGCACCGCGGCGGCTGAAGCTGGTGCAACGATGCCCGGCCGCGTACGGCAACGGAGGCTGTGGAGTTGCGCGGAGAAGCGCGCGTTGGTCGACCTTGCGAGCGCGGCGGGGTCGTCGGTGACCGAGGTCGCGCAAGCGTTTGGCGTGGCTCCTTCGCAGCTCTATGCGTGGCGCAAGCAGATGGCCGGCGGCGAGCACGATGTCGACCAGGCGGTGGCCACCTTCGCGCGCGTCGAGGTGAACGATCTGCCCGAGGTCGACCGGCCCGTCTCCGATTGCCCGGACCCGGCCGGCAAGATCGTGGTGGCCTTTGCGAATGGCGCGCGATTGCGGATCGACGGGACCGTCGATCCGACAGCGCTGCGCATCGTCCGGGCGGAGGTGAGCAGGTGATCACGGTGGTGCCGGCCGACCGGATTTATCGTTGCTGCGGTGAGACCGAC
>NZ_RZSB01000442.1:0-5034 GCF_004023285.1 Mesorhizobium sp. M2A.F.Ca.ET.067.02.1.1 | reverse complement strand
GGCATCGACATTTCCCCGATCATCCTGCTGCTGAGCCTTTTCTGCAGCCGGCAGTTCCTGGTCACCACGGTTTGGTCCTGGGTCGTGGCCGGCGGCTGATGAGCACGCCGTTTCGGCTGCGCGACAACGGCATCGACCTCTTCGTGCGGCTGACGCCGAAAGCGGCGCTTGACCGGATCGACGGCATCGAGACCGCCGCCGACGGGCGCAGTCACCTCAAAGCCCGCGTGCGCGCCGTGCCGGAAAACGGCGCCGCCAATCAAGCGCTGGAGCGGATGATGGCCAAGGCGCTGGGTGTGCGGGTGTCGGCCGTTTCCGTAGTCGCCGGCGGTACATCGCGGCTAAAGACGCTGCGGGTTGTGGCGGATGCGGCTGAGTTGGTGGAGCGACTTGAGACGCTCAGCAAATAACGCTGGCGACGCCCCCTCATCCGGCCGTTACGCGGCCACCTTCTCCCCGGCGGGGAGAAGAGCTTGGCGCCGGCGCCGACCTGCTCCTCTCCCCTTGGGGAGAGGTCGGATTGCCCCGAATTGCTCTTCGCAATTCGGTCGGCAATCCGGGTGAGGGTGAGTCTTCAAAACCACTCAATCCCCCAGCGGCAGCTTCGGATCGTCCACCTTCAGCGTGTTCACGCTCTGCTTGATGCGCCGCAGATTCTCCAGCACTTTCGGTCCGCGCGATTCCGCGACCGTGGTGGCGATCATGTCGACGATCGCCAGGAGCGCGTAGCGCGACGAGGTCGGCTTGTAGATGTTGCCGTCCTCGACCGACTGCAAAAGGATCACCGTGCCGGCGACCTTGGCCAGGGCCGAGTCCGGCGCGGTGATGGCGACGGTGGCGGCGCCATATTGCTGTGCCACCTCGACCGCCTCGATCACCGAGCGCGCATAGCCCGAGACGGAGAAGGCGAGCAGCGTCGTCTCCGGGGTCGCGACGGCGGCATACATGCGCTGCAGCTGGCCGTCGGTCTGGGCGAGCGCCGAGAGGCCCAACCGGAACAGCCGGTTCTGCATCTCCGTCGCCATCATCGAGGAAATGCCGCCGGAGCCGATGCAGAGCACGTTGCCGGAACTTGCAATCCGGGCGGCAACATCCATCAGCGTCGTCATATCGAGGTTTTCGCTGGCGCGCTGGATGGCGGCAATCGCCGCCTCGGTGATGGCCGAGGCGATGCGCTGCTCGCGCGCGTCGCGGCTGAGCGGCTCCGGCGACAGATACTGGCCGCCGATGGCGATGGCCTGCGCCAGGTAGAACTTGAAATCGCGAAGCCCCTCGCAGCCGAGATTGCGGCAGAAGCGGGTGACGGTCGGCTCGCTGACGGCGACGCGCGCGGCGATCTCGGAGATGGCCGCCTTCGACGCGAAATCGAGGTCGGAAAGCACCAGCCCCGCCAGCCGTCGGTCCGATTTGGTGCCGTCCTGCGATATCAGATGCAGGCGGGTGATGATGTCGGCCGGGCTCTTCATCGTCTTCTCACAGCGGCAGGCCGGTCGCCTTGTCGAAGAGGTGGATGTTGCGCGGATCGACGCTCACCGGCAGCCGGTCGCCGGGCTTCACCTGCAGCCGGTCGCGGAACACAGCGCGTACCGTGTCGTCGCCGACCGAACCGTAGACATGGGTTTCCGAACCGGTCGGCTCGACGACATCGACCTTGATCGCGATGGCATTCTCACCGGCGCCGACGACGAAGTGCTCGGGCCGGATACCGGCTTCGACCGTGTCGCGGCCGGAAGCCGCTTTGCCCGAGAGCGCCAGGCGGCCGCCGCCGCTGGTCTCGAACCAAGACTGAGCTCCGGCCGTCTTCAGCGCGCCAGAGACAAAGCTCATCGACGGCGAGCCGATGAAGCCGGCGACGAATTTGTTGGCCGGCCGGTCGTAAAGCTCCAGTGGCTGCCCGACCTGCTGGATGCGGCCGCGGTCCATCACCACGATACGGTCGGCCATGGTCATCGCCTCGATCTGATCGTGAGTGACGTAGACGATGGTCGATTTCAGCCGCTGGTGCAGCGCCTTGATCTCGGTGCGCATCTGCACGCGCAATTGCGCGTCGAGATTGGAGAGCGGCTCGTCGAACAGGAACACCGAAGGTTCGCGCACGATGGCGCGGCCCATGGCGACGCGCTGGCGCTGGCCGCCCGACAATTGCCGTGGATAGCGGTCGAGATAGGAGAAGAGGTTGAGCACGCCCGAAGCCTTCTTCACCTTGTCGTCGATCGCGGCGCGGTTCTCGCCGCGGATTTTTGGGCCGAAGCCGATATTTTCCGACGCCTTCAGATGCGGGAACAGCGCGTAGGACTGGAACACCATGGCGATGTTGCGCTTCTGCGGCGGCAGGTCGTTGGCGCGCGTGCCGCCAAGGACGAGATCGCCGGAGGTGATCGTCTCCAGCCCGGCCAACATGCGCAGCAGAGTGGACTTGCCGCAGCCGGACGGGCCGACCAGAACGACGAACTCGCCGGTCCGGATATCGAGGTTGATGTCTTCGAGGATTTTGTGCTGCCCGAAGGATTTCGACAGGTTGCGGAACTGGACGTCGGTCATGGTCACGCTCCCAATATGTCGTCGATGAATGGCAGATAGCCGGCTGTCAGGCCGGCGTCCACAGGCACCACGGCGCCAGTTATGCCGGAAGCGCGGTCCGAGGCAAGGAAGGCGACAGCTTCGGCCACTTCCCGTGCATTGACGATGCGGCCCAGCGGATAGAGCCGCTTCAGCCGGCCGAGGATCTGGGGATCCTTGGCCAGGCGATGGTCCCAGGCGGCGGTGCGGATCGAGCCCGGGCACACGACGTTGGCGCGCAGCCCGCTGCGACCGAGCTCGACGGCGACCGATTTGGCATAGGCGTTGATGCCGGCCTTGGCCGCCGCATAGGCCGGATTGCCGAAATGCGCGATAGCGTTGACCGAGGAGATGAAAACGACGCTGCCCGAACCGCACCCCGCCATCGCCTTGATCAGCGGGTCCGCGAAACTCATCACGCCGGTCAAATTGAGGTCGAGCTCCTGCTCGATCCTGTCAGCCGTCAGCGCCGCCAGCGTCTCGGCGCGCGTCCAGCCGGCATTGTTGATTAGGATGTCGGGAACGCCGTCTTGGTCGAGCAGCGCCGGGATCGCGGCTTCGATCGACGCCCGGTCGAGCAAGTTGAAGACGTGGCGGGAAGCGATATGCGGGCTGACCAATGCCTCCGCCGACTGGTCGCAGCCGACGATGCGCGCGCCGCGTTCGGCCATCAGCTCGACGATCGCCGACCCGAGGCCGCCGCCGGCTCCGGTGACGACGACGGTCTTGCCTTCGAACTCGGCTGTCGAACCCACGCTGCGTCCTCCTCCACCCCTCATTTTGAGCCAATAAGCTAACCAAGCAAATGTAATTAAGCAACATGATAATCCGCTTGCGTAGCGCCAAATCATGGATAATGTAGGAAAGTAACATAAATCCTGTTCTCACAAGAGGCAGGCGCCAACGTGCATCAATGGGAGAATTCAGATGAGCCTTGCAAAATGGACTGTCGGCCTGCTGGCCGGAATGAGCATGCTGGCCCTGGCAGCACCAGCCGATGCGGGCGAGGTGCGCGTCACCGTCGCCGAATACAGCGCCAAGACCGGCCCCTATTTCGAAGCGGTGAAGAAGGAATTCGAGGCGGCCAATCCCGGCATCACCATTAAGTATGAAGTGGTGCCGTGGGATGTGCTGCTGCAGAAGCTCACCACCGACATCACCGCCGGCACCAATGCGGATCTCTCGATCATCGGCACCCGCTGGCTGATCGACTTCGTCCAGCAGGATGTCGCCGAGCCGCTCGACAGCTACATCAAGCCCGAGTTCAAGGACCGCTTTATCGACACATTCCTGCAGCCCTCCATCATGAATGGCCACACCTATGGCCTGCCGATCGCAGCTTCCGCGCGCGCCATGTATTACAACAAGGAGCTGTTTGAGAAGGCCGGCATCGCCAAGCCGCCGGCGACCTGGACCGAGCTGCAGGAGGACGCGCGCAAGATCAAGGCGGTCGGCGCCTTCGGCTTCGGCTTGCAAGGCAAGGAGATCGAGACCGACGTCTATTACTACTATGCGATGTGGTCGCAGGGCACCGAGATTCTCAACAAGGACGGCACGTCCGGCCTGAGCACGCCCGGCGCGCTCGAAGCGGCCAAGCTCTACAAGTCGATGATCGACGAGGGCCTGACGGAACCGGGCGTCACCTCCAACAACCGCGAGGACGTGCAGAACCTGTTCAAACAGGGCAAGGTCGGCATGATGATCACCGCGCCCTTCCTGTCCAACCAGATCAAGGAAGAAGCGCCGAACCTGAAATACGGCGTCGCCGCCATCCCCGCCGGCCCGACCGGCGCGCGCGGCACCTACGGCGTCACCGATTCCATCATCATGTTCAAGAACTCCAAGAACAAGGACGAGGCCTGGAAGCTGCTCGACTTCCTGTTCACCAAGGAGCAGCGCGCCAAGTTCACGCAGGGCGAAGGCTTCCTGCCGGTGAACAAGGAAGAGGCGAAGATGGACTATTACGTCAACAACGCCGACCTTGCCGCCTTCACCGCGCTCCTGCCCGATGCCCGCTTCGCGCCGGTCATTCCGGGCTGGGAAGAGATCGCCCAGATCACGTCGGACGCCATGCAGAAGATCTATCTCGGCGGGGACCCCGAAGCCGGCCTGAAGGATGCAGCGGCCAAGGCCAACGCCGTGCTCAAGAAATAAGGGCGTATCTCCCTGCGCCCGTGGCGCGCCCTACCCCGCGGGGCGCGCCACATCTTTTTGAAAGGTGTTCGACCGAATAGCCGGACGGACAGATAATCATTCCAGACAAAGGGACAAATCTTCTACGTCGGCGCCGCCCCTCATTGCCCTGCCGGGCATTTCTCCCCGTATAGGGACGGGGAGAAAGGGGCTGGTGTCCGAACCGGATAGATAGGTAACAGAATGGACCGATTAGATGGGTGACAGTTTTCTTGCCAGCCGGGAGGACCGGCGATGGTTTGGCGAGAGACTGGCATCATGGATGAGCGGCTTCGTTTTGTT
>NZ_RZSB01000441.1:0-5038 GCF_004023285.1 Mesorhizobium sp. M2A.F.Ca.ET.067.02.1.1 | reverse complement strand
CGCTGAGGTGGCGCAGGAAAAGGCGCTCGACCTGGCGCACCGACAGGCCCGCCGACTTGGCGAGCTGCACGGCGGACAGCGGCTCGTCGAGATGGTCGGCCATCAATTCGACGATGCGCCTGAGCTTCTCCGACTTGCCGGTAAGGTCGCGCTCCGGTCCAACGCGCTGGCGGTCGCCGGCCGAGCGGATGCGCTCGTGCTGGAACTGGTTGGCGACGCCGTTGGCGAGGTTGGAGCCGAAATCGCCGCGGACGATCTCCAGCATCAGGTCGATCGAGGTGGTTCCGCCGGCGCAGGTGTAGCGCTTGCGGTCGATCTCGAAGACATTGCCGGTGCAGTTGATGTCGGGGAAGCGCTCCATGAAGCCGGCGCGGTTCTCCCAATGGATGGTGCAGCGGTAGCCGTCGAGCTGACCGGCTTCGGCCAGCAAATAGGAACCGACCGACAGCGCGCCGAGCGCATTGCCGCGCCGGCCCCAGCTGCGCAAAGCCGCCAGCACCTTGCTCTTGCCGGGGAATTCCGTGGTGAGCCCGACCGAGACGAACAGGATGTCGACCGGCGGCATGTCGGCGACCGAATAGTCGATCTTCAGCGGCAGGCCGTTGGAGGCCATGACCGCATCGCCGTCGGCCGAAATCGTCGTCCAGCCATAGAAGTCGCGGCCGAGCAGACGGTTGGCCGAGCGGAAGCAGTCGATGGCGGCGGCCAGCGAGAACATCGAGAACTTGTCGACGAGCAGGAAGCCGAACTGACGGCCGCCCTGAACGGGATCGTTCGTGATCGGCCGTTCGATAGGAGCAGTAAGGTTCGGCAAGGATCTGCTTTCGATCAGAAGGACGGCCGCTTCAGCCCGGCCGCGAGGTAGGCGGAAGCTACAGTGTTCGCCATCAACATGGCAATGGTCATCGGCCCGACGCCGCCGGGCACCGGCGTGATGGCGCCGGCGACCTTGGCCGCCTCGGCATAGGCGACGTCGCCGACCAGGCGGCTCTTGCCTTCACCCTTTTCGGGCGCCGGGATGCGGTTGATCCCGACATCGATCACGGTGGCACCGGGCTTCACCCAATCGCCCTTGACCATCTCGGGGCGGCCGACGGCGGCGACCAGGATGTCGGCGGTGCGTGCCAGCGCCGGCAGATCCCTGGTGCGGCTGTGGGCGATGGTCACCGTGCAGTTGGCGGCGAGCAGCAGATTGGCCATCGGCTTGCCGACGATGTTGGAACGGCCGACGACAACGGCGTTGAGGCCGGAAAGATCCTTGCCGCGCACGCGTTCGATCAAAAGCATGGAGCCCGCCGGCGTGCAGGGCACGAAGGCCGTGTCAAGCTCGCCGGTGCCGAGCTTGCCGACATTGATGAAGTGGAAGCCGTCGACATCCTTCTCCGGCGCGATCGTCTGGATCACCTTGCCGGCATCGATATGGCCTGGAAGCGGCAGTTGCACGAGGATGCCGTGGATCGACTTGTCGGCGTTGAGATCGCCGATGATCTTCAGCAACTGTTCCTCGCTGGTGTCGGTCGGCAGCGTATGCTGGAGCGAATGGAAGCCGCATTCCTTGGCGGTGCGCGATTTCGAACCGACATAGACCTGGCTTGCCGGGTCTTCGCCGACGATCACCACGGCAAGGCCAGGGTTGGTGGCTCCCTTGGCCGAGAGCTCCGCGGTCAAAGCCTTGACCTTCGAAACCACATCCTCGGCGACACTCTTTCCATCAATCACTTCGGCCATCACCAATCCTCAGCTTCGCTACGAGGCCGATAGTTGGCCTCATTCCTCGATCGGCATTGTCGATCCACCAAAGCGAGACGCTTGCGGCCGAAATGCAGCGCGGCATTTTCACGAAAATTCGACAGGGCAATCCCGTCAAAGCGTCGTCTGATGCCGTAAACCCGAAACCGGCAGCTTTTATCGAACCGCAAGCGGTCAAGAAATATGGGGTGTCAATAATATGACGCTTCAGAAATAGCGGCGGCGCGAGCGGCTTTCGGTCAGCTCGCGAACCGCCTCGCGGAATTCGCGCAGGCTGGCGCGGATCTCGTCGATCTCACCCTGGTCGGCCGACGACTGGCGGGCGTCGCCCGGGACTGGCGGTTGCGGATCGTAAGAGGCGGGCGGTGCCGAATAATGATCTTCGTACGGATCGGTCCGGCCATGGGCCGGCCGATAGGAATAGCCCTGCTCATATGGCGGCTGAATATTCTGCCGCGCCGAGGTTTCAGCCCCAGGGTAGCGCTCCTCCCGGCTGGGCGCGCGCCAGGCGCTTTCGGGTGGAACAGAGTCCAAGTCGACCGTTTCAGCGGGCTCGCGACGCACGAAATAGCGGAGCACCGAGGCAAGCGACCCGAAAAGCCCCGGACGGACGGCGTCATTCGCTGGCACCGGCGGCGGTGCTTTGGGTTCGGCAGCAGGGTGCGCCGTAGCCGTCATCGGAGGCGGCGCGACAGATGCGGCCGGAGGCGGCGGGGTGAATGACCGAGCCGGAGGCGGAGCGGCAGGTGGGGCCGGCGGCGTCACATTCGGTGGCGAAGGCGGAGCAGCCCTGTCGGAACTGTTTTCCACCATTGGAACACGCTCATTGACCCGGCGACGAGAACGGCTATTGGCCGTCTCGCGCAGGCTCGCATAGACCCCGCGCAAACCGCCAAGGCCGATGCCGGCGAACAGGCCGGCAAACAGACCGGCCAAGGCCATCACGGCGCGCGACGGACCCTTGGCTTGCAGCGGCGCATAGGCCTCCGAAATGACGCTGATATTGGCGGTGTTGATTTCCTTCTGCTCGCCGGTTTCCTTGGCGCGCAGCAGGAACTGCTCGTAGACGGAACGCTTGGCGGCCGCCTCGCGCTCCAGCTCGCGCAGCGAGACGAGGTTGTTGTTGACGTCGCCGCTCTGCACCTTGGCCTGCGCCAAGCGCGAGGAAAGGTCCTGCTCGAGCTGGACGGAGCGCTTGAGGTCGACCTGCAGCGAGGATGCGATGCGCTGCAGCTCGGCGCTGATGCGCTCGCGCGCGCCGGCAAGCTGGGCATTCAGCGCCTCGATCTCCGGATGGCGCGGCCCGAGCTTGACCTCGGCGCGGTCGGCTTCCTGCTTCAGGGCAGCATATTGCGAGCGCAGCTCGCTCATCATGTTGGAGTTGATTTCCTCGGGCAACGTGCCGCTGAGGACCGAATTGACGTTCAGCGAGCGTGCCGAGGCGGCGCGTGCATTGAGCTCCAGCGTGCGGGCGCGGGCGACGGAAAGCTGCTCGTTGAGCTTCAGCATCTGGTCGTCGCTGATCAGGTGACCCTGCGCGTCGACGAGGTCGTGGGTCGCCCGGAAATCCTCGACGGCGCGCTCGGCCGTCTCGACGCCCTTGCGCAATTCGTCGAGCCTGGCGGTGAGCTCGTCATTGGCGCGGCCCGCGGTGCTCGACTGGATCTCACTGGATATCTGCTTGAAGGCCTTGACTATGGTGTTGGCGATCAGGGCGGATTTCTCGGCGTTCTGCGTCGTGGCGCTGACCGAGACCACGAAGGTCTTGCCGCCACGTTCGACGTCGAGGCTGTCATACAGTTTGCCGACCGCCAGCGAGCGCTTGCGCGCTTCGTCCGCAGCACCCGCATCCTGCCGCGACAGGATCGAGCGGAGTGTTGACATCAGGCCGAAGCCGCCACTGCCCTGGCCGTTGAACTCAGGATCGTTGGTAAGGTTGAGATCGGTGACGACCTTGTTGAGAACGGTGCCCGATGTCAGGATTCGGACCTGGTTCTCGACGATCGCAAGCGTCGCATCCGAGGCGATCACATTCTGCGTCAGATCGCGGTCGGTGAGCTTGAGGTCGCGCGGGTCGACGATGACGTCGGTGGTGGCCTCATATTTCTTCGGCGTCGACAAGGCGATGGCGACGCCGAGCGCGGCGCCCAGTACGCTCGTCGACAGGATCAGCGCCTTGGATCGCGTGATGCCGTGCACGACCTGCATCGGGTCGATCAGCGGCTTCCATTCCTCGGAAACGTCGCCGGCGGATGGCCGGCTCGACTGAGGTTCGGGAGCGGCTTGCGACTGCTGGCTCTCCGCCGGGGCTTCATAGAACGGCCCGGACGACGCAGGCCGACTTCTTGCGCGCCAGTCATGTTCGGTCTCGACCGGCTGGGATTCCGCTTGTCCCTGATCGCGGCCAAATTCGCCGGTTTCATTGGACTGCGGATTCAACTTCCCTTCGCGTTCGGAACGTGCGGCGCGATGGCGCGCCGCGGCGTCCTCGCGCCAGGAGGAGTTGGCCCGGTCGCCGATCGAAACCGTGTTGTCGTCGCCACGCATGGCTTGGCCGAGCGCGAGCAGGGAACGCTCGCGCCTCCAGTCATCACGGTTATCCCTGTCGACCATTATCCTGGAACTTGCTCTCTGGCGGCTTGGGCGCGGCGGATGGGCCAATCGTTAAGCCACGCTAAACGGGCATAGGAAACAAAGGGTTAATTTTGCGTCCGCACTCCCACGGTTTCTCGCCTTGCTCGCGGCATTCCGGCGCCGCCAGCACAGGCGCCAGAACGCCGCGTTAAACTTTCCAGCCTATCTATCGCCCCGGATATGACCCAGGCCAGCGACATGCCGCAAAGGCGGAGCTTCGCGCGGATCGGCCACTTCGTGGCCACCCGCCGGAAACTGGTATTCGACTATCTCTCGGCCATCAGCGGCGCCGGCGGCCGGCTGGTGTTCTCGCTTGCCTATTTCGTCGCCTTGGCCAACACGCTTTCGATCGCCGAATTCGGCATGTTCTCGACAGCCTCGGCCGCCGGCATCATGCTGTCACGCATCCTCGCCTTCGGCTTCATCTCGGCGCTCTACCGCACCGCCACGATCCGCCCCAACCTGATCGGCACATTCACCGCCGGTTTCCTGCTTCTCGGCGTCCTCTCGCTGCCGTTCCTCGCCGCCGCCTCCTACATCGTCTACCTGATCTTCTTTGCCGACACCGTGCCGCTGACGGCCTTTGCGGCGATCGTCTTCGCCGAGGCGCTGTTGTGGCGGCCGGTCGAGGTGGCCCTGATCGTCAACAACGGGC
>NZ_RZSB01000440.1:0-5049 GCF_004023285.1 Mesorhizobium sp. M2A.F.Ca.ET.067.02.1.1 | reverse complement strand
GCGAAGAAGCAGGGCCGCAACCGCGTCTGCGCCTAAAATTCCGACATGAATTCATGGGGCCGGTCGACTGACGCGCCTTTCTCGACTTCCGGTGCTCACGGACTGAATGTCCGCTCCGCTCCGGCTTCTCGAAAGCCACGCCATTCGATCCGGCCTGATGAATTCCTGTTCGGAATTTGGCTGTGCTTGCGAGGTTGGTTGTTCAGTCGTTCAACTGCGTATGCCGAAGGTCGAGGGCTTCAGGCCGTAGCGGGTGTCGAAGTCGTCGTCGGGCTGAGGGCGGGGGGCGGCTGTGGCCGGCTTCTTATAGTCCGGGTCGCCGGCCTGCCGGGCCGAGTCGACGGTCTCGGCGAAGGCCATGGCCTGCTGCGGCTTCGGTACGTTGCGGAGCCGCTCGACGATCATGGCCAGGTCGACATCGCTGCCGTCCACGGAGGGCTCGACCTGCTCCCTTTTCGCGGTTCCGGGGATGAACTCCTGCGCCAGCTTCTCGAATTTCAACCGCATGGTGGTCGCGACGCCTTCGCCGAAGGCGATAGCTTCGCGCTGCCCCATCGAGGACAGGAACGCGAGCGTGGAGGCCGAGGAGTCGGCGATCGCCGAGCGGATGATTGCCTGGTCCTGCTCGTTGGCAAGACGCATGGCGAAGAAGGTCGAGCACTGCGACAGGATGGTCGGGTCGAGCTCGCCCGGGCGCTGGGTGACGACACCCAGATAGCAGCCATATTTGCGGCCTTCCTTGGCGATGCGCGACAGCGCATGCCTGGTCGGCGCGAAGCCGAGGCGCGGATCGGCCGGCATGTAGCGGTGCGCTTCCTCGCAAAGCAGGAGCAACCGCAGCCGGCCCTCGCTCCACAAGGCCAGGTCGAAGGCAAGGCGGGCCAGCACCGAGCAGACCGAGTTGACCACTTCCGAAGGCATGCCCGCCATCTCGAAGCAGGTGACCGGGCGGCCGTGGTTGGGGACACGGAAAATATTGCCGATCGTCTCGTGGATCGTGTCCTCGATCAGCCGGGAACTGAACATGAAGCGGTAACGCGGATCGGCGGCCGCCGATTCGATGCGCGTCTTCAGCGACTTCAGGACCGGGCGATCGTTCTTGCTTTCGAGCATGCCCATGCGCTCGTCGATCTGCTTGATGAGATCGGCGATGCGGTAAGGCACCGGCGTATCCGCCGTCAGCGCATCGCTGCCGCGTCTGACATAGCTGCCGGAACTGGGGTTGCGATAGAGGTTCTTGGCCGCCGGGATCAGGTCGCGCAGGACATCCACTTCCTCGGGCACCGTCTCGCGACCGCGAAACAGCACTTCGGCGAATTCCTCCAGCCTGAACATCCAGAATGGCAGGTCAAGCGTCTTGGAATCGACCTTGACGCAATATTCCGGCAGCGAGGCCGCGAACTCGTTGTGCGGGTCGAGGATGAGCACGCGCAGGTCGGGCCGCGCCTCGATCGATTTGCGCAAGAGCAGCGAGACAGCCGTGGACTTGCCGACGCCGGTGGTGCCGACGATGGCGAAATGGCGCGCCAGCGTGTCGTCGATGGCGATGTTGGCATCGATGGATTCATCCTGCGACAGCGTGCCGATGGTGACCGAATGGCGTCCGGCCAGATCGTAGACCGCCTGCAGGTCGCGACTGCGGATACGGTGGGCGATGGCGCCGATATGCGGATAGGCGGTGATGCCGCGGTCGAAGACCGGCTTGGCGCCGGGCTCTGCGCCGTCGCGCACTTCGCCGATCAATTCGATGCTGACCTCGATCGGGTTCTGGCCCTCATTGCTCCAGGCGCGGTCCGATTTGCCGATCTCATAGACAAGGCCGACCGTGCGCGTCGTGCCAAGATTGATGGAGATCATCTTGCCGACCGTCCATTGGCCGGTGACCGTGCCGTCGGCATCCTCGGCGTAGGCGCTGATGGTGGCGCGCGCGCCGTCGCATTGCACGACATTGCCGAGAATGCGTTTGTCGCTTTGCAGGGCGTTGCGGCGCTCCTGCGAAATCGGTTCGCCAACGGAGGCTTCGCGTTCGACAAACATGACTGACCTGGTCCCATTCCCTGGAGCGTCGACCCTATCCAGGCGGGGTTAAATTGAGGTGAGGTCGAATGGTGTAGACGGTGTTAAGCCGGTCGCGACAATTCGATCGAATAGCCTCTTCCCGGATTTTGCAATTCCGATATATTGGACGAATGAACGATATATCGGATGACATCACTGCCACGATCGGCCGGCGGATACATTCCGAACGGACGGTAAGGGGCTGGTCGCTGGCCGAATTGGCCGAGCGCTCGGACGTGTCCAAAGCGATGCTGAGCGCCATCGAACGCGGCACGACCAGTCCGACCGCGGCGCTCCTGGTGCGCATCGCGGCCGCCTTCGGCATGACACTGTCGACGCTGATCGCGCGGGCCGAGCTGCAAGGCGGCGGCGTTTCGCGCAGAGACGAGCAGCCGGTGTGGCAGGATCCGGCAACCGGCTACATCCGGCGGCATCTGTCGCCGGCATCGCAGATGCCGCTGGAATTGATCAGGGTCAGCCTGCCGGCGGGCGCCAAGGTCAGCCTACCGGCAGCCTCCTACGCTTTCATCAAGCAGCAGATATGGCTGATCGACGGAAGGCTGGATTTCACCGAGGGTGATGTGGTGCACCGGCTCGAGCCCGGCGACTGCCTGGCGCTGGGGGCGCCGGCGGATTGCGTCTTTCATGCTCCCGGACCGGCTGCCGCGGAGTATCTCGTGGCGCTGGTCAGGGACTGATCTGAATGCCTAGGGGACCAAACCGCTCGCACAATGGCGGGCCGCCGCTCGACGATTATGAAGGCCCGCCCTGGGGCAACGGCGACGCTTACGTCTTCCTCGCCTGGCGCGCCGCACACGACAAGGCCTGGAAGGCGCCAAGCCAGGCCGTCATGCTGATGCGGCTGGAGAGAGCCGAGCGGCTCGGGCTGACCTATGAGGAATATACGCTCGAGATCCTGGAGCGCGGTCGCCATCTCAGCGCGGACGACGCCGACCGGATCGCCGAAATCCGGCGGGCGCGGCGGCGCAGGCGGAGCAGCCATTTCGAATGACCTTTCCCGATGTCGCATCGCCTTGGAGAACACCAGCATGAACGCACTTGAGATCCGGAGTGTTGAGCGACGATGCTGCGACCATTGCGATGCTCGCTGATCTGTTGATCGAGACGGTCGCCGCGGGCGGATCGCTGAGCTTCATGCATCCGTTGTCGGCGGAGGCCGCGCGGGATTTCTGGCGCAAGTCGCTTGCCGCAGCCGCGCGCGGCGAAAGGGCGGTGCTGGGCGCATGGCAGGATGGGGTGCTTGCAGGAACCGTCACGCTGCTGCTCGACTTTCCGCCCAACCAGCCGCACCGCGCCGAGATCGCGAAGCTGATGACCGGACGGGACCACCGCGGCAAAGGCGTCGCGACCCGTCTGATGCGCGCCGCGGAAGAACTGGCGGTCGAGAAAGGCCGCACGCTGCTCGTGCTGGATACGGCAAGCGAGGAGGGCGCGGCGGGGCTTTATGAGAAGCTCGGCTTCACGCTGACCGGCGAGATCCCCGACTTTGCGCTGAAGCCGCATGGCGGGCTGACTGGGACGCTGATCTACTGGAAGCGGATAGGGAAAGATCGATAGCCATCAAGTTGCGACCATGTGGGCCTTCCCGAAGCTCAAGGCGGGATAGATGGAAGCCCGTGGCGGGCTTCCATCTATGGAAAGCGTCCGGCCTCAAGCCTTGTGGTAGACCTGCTGCAGCCCATACACCGGGGTAGGCAACCCGACCTGCCTGGCCTTCAGCTGCAGCGCAAGATACTGCGAATAGTGGCGCGACTGATGCAGGTTGCCGCCGTGGAACCACAGCGCCTCCTGCTGCGTCGGCTTCCACATGTTGCGCTGCTCGCCTTCCCAGGGGCCCGGATCCTTGGTGGTGTTGGACCCGAGCCCCCAGACCTTGCCGACCTTGTCGGCCACCTCCTGCGAGATGAGGTCCGCAGCCCAACCGTTCATCGAGCCGTAGCCGGTGGCATAGATCACAAGGTCGGCCGGCAATTCGGTGCCGTCGACGAATTTGACGCCGGTTTCGGTCAGTTCCTGCACAGCGGCTCCCGGCCCGCTCTTCAGCTTGATCGAGCCGTCGATGACGAGGTCGCAGGCGCCGACATCGATGTAATAGCCGGAACCGCGGCGCAGATATTTCATGAACAGGCCGGAACCGTCATCGCCCCAGTCGAGCATGAAGCCGGCCTTCTCCAGGTCTTCATAGAATTTCGCGTCACGCTCCTTCATCTGCTGGTAGAGCGGAATCTGGAATTCGTGCAGGATGCGGTAGGGCAGGGACGCGAAGATCATATCGGCCTTGCGCGTCGTCATGCCGTTCTCGACCGCCTGCTCGGAGTAGAGCGCGCCAAGCCCGATATCCATCAGCGTGTCCGACTTGACGATGTGGGTGGATGACCGCTGCACCATGGTCACGTCGGCGCCGCCTTCCCACAGCGCCGCGCAGATGTCGTGCGCCGAGTTGTTGGAGCCGATGACCACCACCTTCTTGCCGCGGTATTTGTCCGGGCCGGGATGGGTCGAGGAGTGCTGCTGCTCGCCCTTGAAGATGTCCTGGCCCTTGTATTTCGGCCAGTTCGCCTTGCCCGACATGCCGGTCGCCAGCACCAGCTGCTTGGGCTTGAGCACGATCTCGTTGCCGTCGCGCTCGACGACGACCGTCCATTCCTTCGTCTTCTCGTCGTATTTGGCGGATTTGGCGGTGGTGGAGTTCCAATAGTTCAGCTCCATCACCTTGGTGTACATTTCCAGCCAGTCGCCGATCTTGTCCTTCGGCGCGAAGACCGGCCAGTTCTTCGGGAAGTCGATATAGGGCAGGTGATCGTACCAGACCGGGTCGTGCAGGCAGAGCGACTTGTAGCGCTTGCGCCAGGAGTCTCCGGGACGCTCGTTCTTCTCGATGATGATAGTGGGCACGCCGAGCTGCTTCAGCCGGGCGCCGAGCGCGATACCGCCCTGACCGCCGCCGATGATGACGACATAAGGTTGCTT
>NZ_RZSB01000043.1:0-18085 GCF_004023285.1 Mesorhizobium sp. M2A.F.Ca.ET.067.02.1.1 | reverse complement strand
ATCAAATAGAGTGGCGGGTCAAACTGCTGACCGGCTAACAGCAACCGGCGGTAAAATGGAATTCCGTTCCACAGCACGATCGTATCGGCAATGGTCTGCACCAGCAGCTACAAGACCGGCGGGCGATGCCTGGCTCCGCCATCGCTCAGCAGCCCAATGCCGAATGCAGGCGCCGCAGAGAACCAACCACGTCATCTCAATCCACTATTATCCCGGATGGGCTGGCGAGAATTGATAAGTGAGCCCCAGAATCGGACCCTGCTGAGTGAGTTTGTTCACGAAGCCGTCATGGCTATAATTGTCGTGCACGGCCCGATAGCCGACGAACATCGACATCTTGTCGTTGAACTGATAACCGGCCCCTCCCATTACATCCCACATTGACTTGGACCCTGCGCCGAAACCGCCGACGAGGCCCCAGCCAGCCAAGTAGATCCCGTTACCGACATCGGCCTTGAATTTGGCGCCGATCACCGGATCGACCCACGTATCGCCGTCGCTCGCTGACCTGCCATCCAGCACACCTCCGTGGAAGTCGAAACTGTTGTCGACCGACCAGAGGCGGGCACCGGCGACAAGATCGAAATTCGTCCCATCCTGATAGTAAACGCTGTAACCACCCAGCGCCGTACCCATGAAAGTGCTCACCGTCGCATCAATGTTGGACGCGAGGATCCCCTTCGGGGTGCCTATGTTGGCGTCGAGCTTGGCGTACACTATGTCCGTGCTGATTGTGAAAGGCCCGTTGCGAGCTTCCGTAAGCCCCATGAAGCCGAATTTGAGGTGGTGCAGCACGTCGCTGAAGCTCACATCGACATCCTGAGGCGGAAATCCGAAGACTCCGCTCTCGCCCTTGATTCCCGAGGCCCAGAGATACGGGGCGACAGTCAACGTCCAGCCCTCATCCCGCTGCCTGGCGATGTCCGCCGCAGATGCGTCGACGGCACAAAGTACCGATATCACAGCCGTTCCCAAGGCCACCAAACGAAATCTTTTCACGATCATCCCCTCAAGGTGCTCCTCGATTTGCTATACTTAGCCGGCGCGTGCACGCCCGCATCATGTCCCGCGCCGTCTCAGGTCCTGCCCTCTGTCAAATTGCCTTTGATCCAATGTGCGATGCTGACGCCGTCAACGCGATGCGTACGGCCAAGACGCCTGGCGCCTCCCCAATAAGTAGATCTGCTTCGTCCATCGTCCCCAGAGCCGTGAGTCGGCGATATTTTGCGGCGAATTGATCTCGCGCAATTTGCGTTTAAGCTACACCTAATACAAGTGTTGTGATATCCACTTTGCGCAAAGGACGCATTTTTGAGCGCGTGGCCTCCAACGACTTCGCACAGGGACGTGCAACTTGGCCCAGACGCGCTCGGCGATGCCGCCTCTGGGCTGCCCGTGAAGGTCGACAGGCTTTCGCCAGGGCAAATGCCGTCGCGCCTCCGGCAAATCCAGTCCCACGGCAAGTGGGCGCTCGATCTGGCTGAATTCAATTGCGCCTTCCGTGCGAACGGCGGCTTTGATCCAGGTTCCGTGGCAATCGTGGCTGTAGAGCGGGCCCGGGACTCGACGATCTGCGGCATTCCGCTCAAGGACGACATGATCGTGGCAATTCCCGCCGGCACGAGCGTCGCAGCGACGGTCAAGCCCGGCCTTCGCTACACGGGCGCCGTTGTTCCGACGTCGATCTGGGTGGAAATCCAGGCACTTTCCGCCGGCACGATCTTGGATCGGGCGGCCGACCATCCAAATGCCGTTCGGCTCACCGCCAGCGATGCGCAAATGTTCCGCAGCCAGATGGAGGCGATGGCATACCGCTTCGGGGAAGCCGCAAGCGATTCAGCCTTGCCGGAGCATACTCCGATCGCGTTGGCGGAATATTTGGGGGGCATAGCCAACGCGTTCGCTGGCGCCCGTGGCAACGTCGAAACAGATCGGTCCTCCAGTCGCCACCTCCGACAGGCATGGGCGGCCGAGGATTTTATTCGCGCGCACATCCGCGAAGACATCCCCATCATCCGGTTGTGCAAGGAAATCGGCATCAGCCGACGACAATTGGAGTATGCCTTTCGCGCCGCCTTTGCTCTCAGCCCGCTGGAATTCATCAGGGCGGTTCGCCTCAATGAAGCGAGGCGATTGCTCACTGCGCGGGGGGCGGATGGCTTGAGCGTCACAAGGATCGCGATGGAGGTGGGGATCACCCATCTTGGCCGTTTCGCTGCGAGTTATCGCATGCTGTTCGGTGAGTCCCCGAAGGACACACTTCAACGTGCCAGAAGATGACAACGAGGGTGAACGTGGTCGCGGAATTGGCGCCAGTCGTCATGCAGGCAGTTCGACGGAAATTGCGCAATCCGGATAGAAGCCCGATTATATAATTGGTATCCTCTAAAATATGTTGCCTCCGGGGGCGGCGGTCCGGGTTTGCGTCAGGTGAGCGACCTCATCGGCTACGGATTTGAACGCAGGCAAGTTGTGAGTTCTTGGAGGATGCAACTGAAAAAATCGAGCTTGAGATCGACTGGCGCTGCCGGGATAGCATTCGCATTGATGCTTGCGGGAATCGCCGATGCCGTTACACCCTTCGCCCTTTTCGTCAGCCCTGCGCAGGCCCGCGTCGGTCACCCGCTCACTCCAGGAAGCGTAGCTGGGGTTGCCAGGCGCACCACGCGCCGTACGATCCGCCGTTCGACCATCTATGTGACCAGACTACCGGCAGCGTGCGTGAAAACTTCGATCAACGGTACCGTGCTGTGGCACTGTGGCAGCACGTATTACCAGCCCTACGGGGGCCGATACGTCGTCGTCCACATTCATTGAGAGAAATGGCATCGGCTCTCCGGGCGGCCGCCAACTTGCGCCCGCCGGTCGCACAGGCTAGCTAGAAGCTCCTCTCAAGCGAGCCAATGCCATGCTTCGTCGCCCTTCCCTCACCCCGATCATCGGCGCGCTTCCCACCACGGTGCCGTTCGTCGGTCCGGAGGCGCAGGAGCGCGAGCGCGGGCGGCCTTTTCGCGCCCGCATCGGCGCCAATGAGAGCAGTTTCGGCCCGTCGCCGCGCGTCATTGCGCGCATGGAGAGCGTCGCGCGCGACCAGTGGATGTATTGCGATCCCGACAATTACGAGCTGAAGGTTGCGGCGGCCGCGCATCACGGCGTGGCCGTCGAAAACGTGGTCGTCGGCGAAGGCATTGACGGGTTGCTCGGCCTGGTGGCACGTATGTATGTCGCGCCGGGCGATGCGGTCGTGACCTCGCTCGGCGCCTACCCCACTTTCAATTTCCACATCGCCGGCGTCGGCGGCCGGCTGGTCACGGTGCCTTATGCCAATGACAAGGAGGATTTGGACGGGCTCCTCGCCAAGGTCGTCAGCGAAAAGGCGCCGCTGGTCTATCTCTCCAATCCCGACAATCCGATGGGAAGCTGGTGGGAGGCGCCGGATGTCGTCCGCTTCATCGAAGCGCTGCCGGAAACCACCATGCTGGTGCTTGACGAAGCCTATGGTGAGCTTGGCCCGGCCACGGCGCTGCCGGCGATCGATGTCGCGCGGCCGAACGTCATCCGCATGCGCACCTTCTCCAAGGCTTACGGCCTGGCCGGCATACGCTGCGGCTACGCCGTGGCGGAGGCCGAGGTGATCCGCGACTTCGAGAAGATCCGCAACCACTACGGCGTCAGCCGCATGGCGCAGATCGCCGGTCTCGAGGCGCTTGCCGATCAGGATTACCTGCGCACGGTGGTGGCGCGCGTGGCGGCTGGCCGCGAGCGCATTTCGACCGTCGCCAGGCAGAACGACCTGAAACCGTTGCCGTCGGCGACCAATTTCGTCACCATCGACTGCGGCCGCGACGGCGCCTTCGCGCTGAAGGTGATGCAGGGCCTCTTGTCGCGCGACGTGTTCATCCGCAAGCCGATGGTCCCCAGGCTCGACCGCTGCATAAGGGTCAGCGTCGGCCTCGACCACGAGCTCGACATCTTCGCCGAGGAATTGCCGGGCGCGCTCGCGGCAGCGCGGGGGAACTGACCGGACCCCAGCCCCTGCTTCCCAGGGAGCTAATTGGGCGATTCACAGTCCCGCGGCTGCCAGCAGACGCGTCACGCGGTTCAGCGCATCGGAAAGCTCAGCGGCTTGCCCGTTCTCGAGCTTGACGATCAGGCGGGCGAGATCGCGGTTCGTCGTTGCCTCGAGATCGGCCAGCGCGGCCTTACCCCGCTCGGTCAGCGCAAGGACGGGCGGCCCGTTCTCCGGGTCGTCGCGCATTTCAGCCAGCCCCGTGGCAGTGAACTTCCGAAGCACCCGCATGAGATAGGCAGGGGGAGGTTAAGTTCTTCGGCCAGTTCGGATGCCACCCGGTGCGAGGTCGAGATGAAACATGCGCGCCAGCAGACCTGCCCGTCCGCCGGGTCGGGTCTTGCGCCCGAGCTCGAACAGCACGCGGGCTTCGGCCAGCGTGTAGGGGCTCTGCATCAAGGTCTCATCGAGCAACCCCACTAGCCCGGTATAGAACCGGTTGAAGCGACGAATCTCACGGACCAGAGCTTCATGCGGCATGCTAACCTCCTTGAGGGCATTGCATCCGATAATTTCCTTATTGTTGACTGAGTCAATTATTTAATCCACCGAGCCACCCATCCTTTGAACCGGTTGCATTTGACCTTTCATGCTCCAGATTGATGGGGAAGATTCTGGAGCGGGCGATGCAGGGTGAGCAAAAAGCCGTTCGGGTGCGTGTTTCCGGTACGGTGCAAGGCGTGAGCTACCGTGTCTGGACGCGCGGCGAAGCCCTGCGTCTCGGGTTGACGGGTTGGGTGCGCAACGAGCGCGACGGCTCGGTCACCGCTCTGATTGCCGGCGCCGATGCCGCTGTCGCGGCGATGACCGAACGTCTGTGGCAAGGGCCGCGGGGCGCGCTCGTCTCGAAGGTCGAGATCGAGGAAGCGGGCGACGACGCGCCGGCGGATTTCAGGATCATCGTCTAGGGCCATTCCTCGCCCCACGACAGTGGGGAGAGGTGGCGCGGCGAAGCCGCGACGGAGAAGGGAACAGCGCAATCTTGATGAATTTCAGAACAAACCCGCCAGCGCCGCAACCCCCGCTCCGTCTCGGGCTTCGCCCGAGCCACCTCTCCCCGCTTTGAGGGGGCGAGGAATTGCTTTCTTCCCATCTTGAATTAATTGAACGTTCGTTTTATTAGTGCTGTTGGAGGCGAATATGGCGCGCACCACAGGCTCAGACGGGGAAAAGACCGAGGCGGCCGTCCGCGAGGCGGCGGTCAGCCTGATCGCGCGGCTGGGTTATGAGGCGATGTCGATGCGGCAGCTGGCGGCGGAGGTCGGCGTGCAGGCGGCCGCGCTCTACCGTTACTTCCCCACCAAGGAAGATCTGCTTTTCACCTTGATGCGAGAGCATATGGAAGGTCTGCTCAAGGCCTGGGAGGCGGCGCGGCCGGCGAGCGCCGAGCCGGTCATCCGGCTTGCCGCCTATGTCGAGAACCACATCGCCTTCCACATCGAGCGGCGCCATGCCACTCATGTCTCCAACATGGAGCTGCGCAGCCTCTCGCATGAACGACTGACGCAGATCCTCAAGATGCGCACAGCCTATGAGAAGGAGCTGCGCACGATCCTGCGCGACGGCCTGGAAGCTGGGGCTTTCGAGATCGACGATACAGGCCTGACCGCCATGGCGCTGATCCAGATGATGACCGGCGTCATCGTCTGGTTCCGTCCGGGCGAACGACTGTCGATCGCCGAAGTCACGGCATCATATCTTTCGATGACAATGCGCCTGGTCGGCGCGACAATCAGCCATGGCACCGCGCGTCCTTCCGGGCGAGCCGGGAACGCCGTGGCACTCTGATACGGGCATGATCCCCGCGAAGACCGGGGCGTGCGCAGGGAGGAACGGCATGTATACGAACACGCTCAGCTTCGGACTTGATCCCGACATCGAGGCGTTGCGCGACACTGTACGGCGCTTCGCCCAGGACAGGATCGCGCCGATCGCGGCGGAGATCGACCGCTCCAACGAGTTTCCCGCGCATCTGTGGGGCGAGCTCGGCGAGCTCGGCCTGCTCGGCATCACCGCCGATCCTGATTTCGGCGGAACCGGCATGAACTATCTCGCGCATGTCGTGGCCATGGAGGAGATTTCGCGCGCATCGGCTTCTGTCGGCCTCTCCTACGGCGCGCATTCGAACCTTTGCGTCAACCAGATCAATCGCTGGGCCACGCCGGCGCAGAAGGAGAAATACCTGCCGGCCCTCTGCTCGGGTGAAACCGTCGGCGCGCTGGCGATGTCGGAACCGGTCGCCGGCTCCGACGTGGTGTCGCTCAGGCTGCGCGCCGAAAAGCGCAATGACCGCTATGTGCTCAACGGCTCGAAAATGTGGATCACCAACGGCCCCGACGCCGGAACGATGGTGGTCTACGCCAAGACCGATCCGGAGCGCCATTCGCGCGGCATCACCGCTTTCATCGTCGAAAAGACTTTTGCCGGCTTTTCGGTGGCGCAGAAGCTCGACAAGCTCGGCATGCGCGGCTCCAACACCGCAGAGCTCGTCTTCGAAAATGTCGAGGTGCCGTTCGAGAATGTGCTGCATGAGGAAGGGCGCGGCGTCGAGGTGCTGATGTCGGGGCTCGATTATGAGCGGGCAGTGCTTTCCGGAGGCCCGATCGGGCTGATGGCAGCCTGCCTCGATGTGGCTGTCCCCTATGTCCACGAGCGCAAGCAGTTCGGCCAGCCGATCGGCACGTTCCAGCTGGTGCAGGGCAAGCTCGCCGACATGTACACGACGATGAATGCCGCGCGGGCTTACGTCTATGCTGTGGCGGCCGCCTGCGACCGCGGCGAGACCACGCGCAAGGACGCCGCCGGCTGCGTGCTCTTCGCCGCCGAGAAGGCGACGCAGATGGCGCTCGACGCGATCCAGCTGCTCGGCGGCAACGGCTATATCAACGATTACCCGACGGGACGGCTGCTGCGCGACGCCAAGCTCTACGAGATCGGCGCCGGCACCAGCGAGATCCGCCGCTGGCTGATCGGCCGCGAGATCATGGCGGAGGGGGTCTAGTGAGCGCGGGTTTTGACCTTGGTCGACCCTTCGTCGACGCGCTTTTGCGCAACCTCCGCGAGCGTATCAGAAACCCACTGGTTGATCGATTTGCCATCGCTGGCGGCGGCCCTTCCCAACAGGGCGTGGATTTCGGGCGTAGTACGCAGAGCCAGCTTGCCGGAATAGGGCTTTTGCGGGTCGACGCCGCGCTCCTTGCAGAAAGCAAGATAGTCATCGACGCTGTCGTGAAACGCCTGAGGCAGATCTTCCGCCGAATGAGCTTCGAAATGAACGGTGTCGCGTATCCCGTGCACAATTCCGTGGAAGGCGGCATCATCCTCCTCATACCAGATTTCCGCGACATATCCCTTGTACGGCTTCATGGCCTGATACCTGCTTCAATCAAAAAACGTCTGACTGCCTTCACTGCGCCTTTGTCCGTATCCGGGCTTGGGTGTGGACGATGGAAGACGGCGCGATTTCTTCCAATTTCGACAAGCACACGTGAACCGTTTCCTTCGGAAAGCTCCGCGCCAAGTGCTATCAAGAGCGCTTCGATCTCCCGCCATTTTATCGAACCACTTACCGGGTCCGCAAAAATGGCTTTCAGTGTTTGTCTGTGTTTGCCGCGCATGATGACCTCCATGGAAAATGACCCGGCTAAAAGTGCCAAGGTCGCCGTTGGTGGTCGCACGTCCTGCGCGACGAGATTGATAGCAAAATATGATATCATCTGAGGTTCGTCAATGCCTGCCCTGACCTCGCAAATCTCCCCCTCCTCCGACACTTTCCGCGCCAATGCCGAGCGCATGCGGGCGCTGGTCGACGACATTTCCGAGAAGGCGGCAGGCATCGAGCGCGGCGGCTCCGACGAGGCGCGCGAACGCCACGTCTCACGCGGCAAGTTGTTGCCGCGCGAACGGCTGGCGCAATTGCTCGACACCGGCTCGCCTTTCCTCGAGGTCGGCCAGTTCGCGGCCTGGTCGATGTATGGCGAGGACATTCCGTCGGCCGGCATCATCACCGGCATCGGCCGTGTGGAGGGCCGGGAAGTGATGGTCGTCGTCAACGACGCGACGGTGAAGGGCGGAACCTATTATCCACTGACGGTGAAGAAGCATTTGCGCGCGCAGGAGATCGCGCTGCAGAACAATTTGCCCTGCGTCTACCTGGTCGACAGCGGCGGCGCCAATCTGCCCAATCAGGACGAAGTCTTCCCCGACCGCGAGCATTTCGGCCGCATCTTCTACAACCAGGCCAACATGTCGGCGGCGGGCATCCCGCAGATCGCCTGCGTCATGGGCTCCTGCACGGCCGGCGGCGCCTATGTGCCGGCGATGTCGGACGAGACGATCATGGTGCGCAACCAGGCGACCATCTTCCTTGGCGGCCCGCCGCTGGTGAAGGCGGCGACGGGCGAGGATGTCAGCGCCGAGGAGCTCGGCGGCGCGGACGTCCATACCAGGCTTTCCGGTGTCGCCGACCACTACGCCATGGACGACGAGCACGCCTTGGCCATTTGCCGGCGCATCATCCGGAATCTGAATCGGAACAAGACCCTGGGCCTGAATTTGCAGAAGCCGATTCAACCGCTTTACGATCCGCAGGAACTCTACGGCATCGTACCGACCGATCTGCGCCAGCCCTATGACGTGCGCGAGGTAATCGCACGCCTTGTCGACGGTTCGGAGTTCGACGAGTTCAAGCAGAATTACGGCACGACCCTGGTCACCGGCTTCGCCCATCTGCACGGCATGCCGGTCGGCATCCTCGGCAACAATGGCGTGCTGTTTTCCGAGAGCGCGCTCAAGGGAGCGCATTTCATCGAACTCTGCTGCCAGCGCGGCATTCCGCTGGTCTTCCTGCAGAACATCACCGGCTTCATGGTAGGGCGAAAATACGAGGCCGGCGGCATCGCCAAGGACGGCGCCAAGCTGGTGATGGCCGTCGCCACCGCCAAGGTGCCGAAGCTCACCGTCATCATCGGCGGCTCGTTCGGCGCCGGCAATTACGGCATGTGCGGCCGCGCCTATTCGCCGCGCTTCCTGTGGATGTGGCCCAACGCGCGCATCTCGGTGATGGGCGGCGAGCAGGCAGCCACCGTGCTTGCCATGGTCAAACGCGAAGGCATCGAGCGCAAGGGTGGTGAATGGGGCGCCGAGGAGGAAGCCAAATTCAGGAAGCCGATCCTGATGAAATACGAGCATGAGGGCCACCCGCTCTATTCTTCGGCGAGGCTCTGGGACGACGGCATCATCGATCCGGCCAGGACCCGCGACGTGCTGGCGCTCAGCCTCTCGGCCACGCTCAATGCGGGCATCGAGGAGACGAAGTTCGGCGTGTTCAGGATGTGACGATGGGTGCTCTCGGCGACAGGATCCGCATCCACACCGGCGACATCACCCGACTCGTGGTGGATGCCATCGTGAACGCAGCGAATTCCTCATTGCTCGGCGGTGGCGGCGTCGACGGCGCCATCCACCGCGCGGCCGGGCGGGAGCTGGTTGCCGAGTGCCGGACGCTGAACGGCTGCAAGACCGGCGACGCCAAACTGACCAGGGGCTACCGCCTGCCGGCGCGTTTCATCATCCATACGGTCGGTCCGGTCTGGCAGGGCGGCGGCGAGGGCGAGGCCGGCCTGCTTGCCTCGTGCTATCGGCGCTCGCTCGAAATCGCCACCGACCAAGGCTGTCTAACGATCGCGTTCCCAGCCATCTCGACCGGTATTTACCGCTTTCCGAAAGAGGAAGCGACCGGGATTGCCGTCGACACTGTAAATAACTTTCTGCGGCAGAATGCAGTGCCAAATGCAGTTACCTTCTGCTGTTTCGATGAGCAGACGGCGGAGATCTACCGGCGGGCCGCCGCTGCCGTTGGAAGGAGCGGACCTTGATGACCAGAACTTCCCAAGAGGCGACCTTGGCAGAGCACTCCCTTGGCAAGGGAGAGGTCTATGATTTCGGACGAGTGCTTGTTCGGACACGCTGGCGGGACAGCGCCCCCCTCTGCCCTGCCGGGCATCTCCCCCACAAGGGGGGAGATCAGCAGCTTTGCGGATGGCTCTTTTCCTGCAACGTCGATAGTTGGCGAAGGCGGCGGCGACATCCGATCTCCCCCCAAGTGGGGGAGATGTCCGGCAGGACAGAGGGGGGCGCGAAGGAACGCCGACTTCGCTCAAAGCATACTCTGGCTGCGGAGGCTCCATGTTCGGCAAGATCCTGATCGCCAATCGCGGCGAGATCGCCTGCCGCGTCATTCGCACGGCCCGCAAGCTCGGCGTGCGCAGCGTGGCCGTCTATTCCGACGCCGACGCCCGCGCCTTGCATGTCGAGATGGCCGACGAGGCGGTGCATATCGGCCCCTCGCCTGTCGGTGAAAGCTATCTGCGCGGCGACAAGATAGTTGCCGCGGCGCTCGCCACCAGCGCCGAGACGATCCATCCCGGCTACGGCTTCCTGTCGGAAAATCCGGACTTCGTCGACCAGGTGACGGCAGCAGGCCTCGTCTTCATCGGTCCCTCCGCCGCCTCGATCCGCGCCATGGGACTGAAGGACGCCGCCAAGCGGCTGATGGAGGCGGCTGGCGTGCCTGTCGTGCCCGGCTATCACGGCGAGGCGCAGGAGATCGTGCTGCTTGCCTCCAAGGCGCGCGAGATCGGGTATCCCGTCCTGATCAAGGCGCGCGCCGGCGGCGGCGGCAAGGGCATGCGCCGCGTTGACCATCCCGACGATTTTTCCGAAGCGCTCTCGGGCGCGAGGCGCGAAGCGAAAGCGGCGTTCGGTGACGACCGGGTGCTGGTCGAAAAATATGTCGACAAGCCGCGCCATATCGAGTGCCAAGTGTTCGGCGACAATTTCGGCAATGCCGTGCATCTTTTCGAACGCGACTGCTCGGCGCAGCGCCGCCACCAGAAGGTGATCGAGGAAGCCCCCGCCCCCGGCATGACGCCCGCGCTGCGCAAGGCAATGACCGAGGCCGCCGTCAAGGCCGCCAAGGCGATCAACTATTCGGGCGCCGGCACCATCGAGTTCATCGTCGATGCTTCGGAAGGACTGAAGGCCGACCGCTTCTGGTTCATGGAGATGAACACGCGGCTGCAGGTCGAGCACCCGGTCACCGAGATGGTCACCGGCGTCGACCTTGTCGAATGGCAGTTGCGCGTCGCGTCCGGCGAAAAGCTGCCGAAGACGCAAGGCGAGATCGCGCTTTCCGGCCACGCCTTCGAGGCACGCCTCTATGCCGAGGACGCTGCGAAAGGGTTCCTGCCGGCGACAGGCACGCTGCATCATCTGAAATTCCCAGACGCGCCGCCGGGAGGCGCCACAATGCGCATCGAGACCGGCGTGCGCGCCGGCGACGCGATCTCGCCCTTCTATGATCCGATGATTGCCAAGCTGGTGGTGCACGGCAAGGACAGGAACGCCGCCCTTGCGGCATTGCGCGATGCGCTCGCCGAGACCGAAGTTGCCGGCTCGACAGTCAACACCGCCTTTCTCGCGGCGCTCGCGGCCAACCCCGATTTCGCGGAGGGCGATGTCGATACCGGGCTGATCGGCAGGCATCAGGAGGTGCTCACCGCCATCCCCGCGCCGAGCGACGAGACGATTGCCGCCGCGGCGCTGGCCGCGACCGACGCCGGCGCGCCAGGTGCGGCCGCAGATCCGTGGTCGACGCTCTCAGGCTATGCCCATTTCCACACGCTCGCGCGCCGCATCCGCCTGCGCCATGGCGAGGAGAACATTCTGGCCCGGGTTTCGGCGCGGCCGGACGGCCGCTTCCAGGTGGCGCTGGAGGCGCCGCATGATGCCGTGAACACGCATGATCTGAGAACCATGCCGCGCGCCGTCCGCTGGCCCGGCCACGTCACCGTCTTCGAGGGCGCCGTCGGCTACGCCTTCACGGTTCCCGACCCGCTGGCCAAGGCCGACGAGGCGGGTAGCGCCTCGGGCAGCCTGCGCGCGCCGATGCCGGGACTGGTCAAGCTGGTGCGGGCAGCAGTGGGCGATGCCGTGATCAAGGGCCAGCCGCTTCTGATCCTCGAGGCGATGAAGATGGAGCACATGATCGCCGCCCCGCATGACGGGGTGATCGCCGAGATCGCGGCCGAGGGAGCTCAGGTCAGCGATGGCACCGTTTTGGTGCGGTTCGCGGAGGACCACAAATAAAACGAAAGTGGCCGGGACAAGGCCCCGGCCACCTTCGCACAAACAGGACCGATTACTGCTGGATCGGCGCGTATTTGCCGTCGTGCCACTGGTTGATGTCGTAGCTGGCGTTCTTGAGGTCGCCCTTCTCGTCGAAGATGACGTCGCCGACGACGGTGCTGATGGGCTTGCCGTCCTTGAGCGCCTCGGCGACCTTGGCCGGATCGTCGGTGCCGGCGCGCTTGACGCCTTCGGCGACGGCCTGGATCACGGCATAGGAGAACAGCGTGAAGCCTTCAGGCGTGAAGCCGCCGGCCTTGATCTTGGCGACCGCGTCCTTCGCTTGGGGCTTGGCCTGCGGGTCCGACGGGAAGACGAACAGCGTGCCCTCACCGGCTGGACCGGCGACCTGCCAGAATTCCGGCGAGGCGATCGAATCCGGCATGATCAGCTGGAACTTGACGTTCTGCTCCGCCGCCTGGCGCAGGATCAACCCAGCCTCGGGGTGGTAGCCGCCGAAATAGACGACGTCGGCCTTGAGTTCCTTCAGCTTGGTAACGAGGGCCGAGTAATCCTTCTCGCCGGCGTTGATGCCTTCGTAATCGACTTCCTTGAGGCCGCCCGCATTCATCGTCGCCTTGACGGCGTCGGCAACGCCCTGGCCGTAGGCGCTCTTGTCGTGCAGGACGACGACATTCTTGCCGGCATATTTCTTGGCGATCCACGGGCCGATGAAGGCGCCCTGCGCATCGTCACGCGTGTAGAGCCGCATGATCGTCGGCCAGCCGGATTTGGCGGCGGCATCGGTCAGCACCGGGTTCGACGAGGCCGGGCTCATCATCAGCGTGCCGGCTTCGGCATAGACGGCGGAAGCCGGAATGCTCGAGCCCGAGCAGGCATGGCCGTCGACGAACTTGACGCCGTTGGCGACGATGCGGTTGGCAACCGACACCGCCTGCTTCGGATCGCATTGGTCGTCCTCGATGTCGAGCTTGATCTGCGAGCCGTTGACGCCGCCGGCGGCGTTGATGGCGGCGGCGGCAGCCTGCGCGCCCTGCTTGAACTGGTCACCGATGGTGGCGAGCTGGCCGGTCATCGGGCCGACCACCGAAATGGTGATGTCGTCGGCAAAGGCAACCGGGGCGCTCATCATCAGGCCAAATGCGGCCGCGCTCAAAATACCCAATCTTTTCATGGCTATCAGAACTCCTCCACTTGCGCGCGGCGGCATGGCCGCGCTTCTTTCACAGAGCCGGGACAATTTCACCCTTCGCCGAGACTGTCGAGATGACAGTACGGCCGGTTTTGGTTCATTCCGGCGAGGATTTCTTGGGCCACGCGCCCGTGTAATGCAAAAAGCCGCGCCGACCTTGTTTCGGTCGGTCGCGGCTTTTGCAGTCGAGCTCCCCAGACGCCCCCGCCTGAAACCCGCTCGCTTCCCTGTTTCTAGTGGACCATGATCTTATCCGAAAACCGCACTCCCCTTTTCACTGCGTGGACCTTCGGTTCGGGATCATGGTCGGCGCGGCTTTGCCCTGTTGGCCTGCCGCGTTCTTGGTCTTGTGGGCCGGCCGTCTTTTCGCGGCCTTGTCCAAATCAACCTCTCAGCGCTGCGCGCAGGATCAGTGCATCGTCATCCATTCGCGGGCTTCGCGCAGCGCCATGGCGATCTCTACCTTCGACATGGTGGCAGACAGTTCCGAGCGCAGCTCGGCGGCGCGGACCGAACCCTTGATCGCGACGATGTTGAACCATTTGTGGGCGGCGACGACATCGGTCTCGCAATCGCGGCCGGTCGCATACATCATGCCCAGTTCGAAAAGAATGTCGGCCTGGGCAGTTGCCCCCATGGCGCCGAAGCCGTCTTCAAGCATTTCAAAACGTGCCATTTCAATCCCCTGTCTGGCTCCCGAGAGCTGCCTCCTTCTGTCCCTTGCTTTCCCTCGGGGCGGGCCGCTCTTTCGATGCTTTCGAGGATGAAGCCTGGCCTTGAATCCGTCGTTAAATGGCTTGCTTAATTTGCGGAAAACAAAGCTAAAACAAGAGGTAAACGCGGGAAACCGTTAAGCATGGGAATCCAGCGTTTGCGGGGTTTTGCGTCAAATTCGATGAAAATTGGCGGGAGCGGAATCAAGACTTCGCTAACCACGGGAACCGAAGCGTTTTTCCAGTGCCGTTCATTTTCGGCCATGCGCGAGGCGAAAAACGCTACAACCTTCCGTGGCGGCACCGCTTTTGTTTTGGCGGGAGCTGGACTAGCTTTACCTTTGCGTAAGGGACTGGAAGGCGGGCCGGAGTCCGCCGCATGCCCATTGGGAGGAGCACAAGATGTTTCGAAAGACGAGCCTGGCCCTGGCGGCCACCTTGATCATGGCGGGCGCCGCGTGGGCCGACCCGATCGAAGGCAATTGGAAGACGCAGGCCGGCTCGACGGCGGCAATCGCTGGCAGCGATGCGTTCTCCATCACGCTGAAATCCGGCAAGTACTCCGGCAAGACGATCGGCTCCTTCAAGGCCGCCGGCGACAACAAATACACCGGCACCATCACCGACCCGGAAACCGACAAGACCTATTCCGGCAAGGCGACGCTGTCGGGCACCTCGCTGAAGATGAGCGGCTGCGTGCTCGGCGGCCTGATCTGCAAGAGCCAGACCTGGCACAAGCTGTAACTGACCTTCCGAGATCATCCGAAACGGGGCCCCGAGCGGCCCCGTTTTCTTTTGCGGCGGCGGCGCTCCGCCGAACGGTCTTGTCGCCGACGGCGGCTTGAGACCTCGTCAATCATTTTGAACCGCAGATGAATACCCGTCTCAGAACCGGTTCAGAGGCATTGCGGCATTCTCTCCCGCATTGAAGGAGAGAGAAATGCTTGCCCGTCGCTTCACCATCGTCTGCCTGCTGATGAGCCTGTTCGGCATGCTCTTCGCCATCCTGGTGGCCGAGGGCGGCCACTCGGCCCGCTTGTGGGAACGGCCCGTGGCTGGGTTCTCGGCTCCGTGAACCAAGTGACGCGCAGAAACGACAAAGTTGAAAATCGACCACGTTGAAAATCGGGACACCACCAAAATGAACCGCATCGCCGCCACCACAACGAAGATCCTGAGGCTGCTGCCGCGGGCGACGCTCATCCTGATGCTGCTCGCCGCCCCGGTGCTGGCTGTGCCGATGATGCGCGCCGATACGGGCCACAGGATCGAGGCGCCGGCGAATAAGAACAGGAGCGTCGGCTTCGTGCTGCTGATCAGCCTGCAGCGCGGACAAGCTTTATAGAGTGTCGAACGGTGCGACTGGCTCGTAGCCAGCGCGCCTCAAAGCGCGTCGCGCTGAACCGGGTTCAGGCGAGGCGCTTTAAGTCTTTGTTTTGCTGCATGTCGTTGTCCCAGAACCGCGCACACTTCTGGGCGACATGCATTAAACACATCCGAAGAAAATCGACGCTATCGGCTCTCGCGGTCCCACATCCCCCTCCCAAGCGCGATCCTGAATCTCTATATTGAGACATGGAAAAGCGAATCTACCCTCAAGCCATCGAATCGGTCGTCATGCCGGAGCCTTTCGGCGCGCAGGGCTTCCATGACGCCAAAAAGGCCGTCGCGGCGCTGCAGGCGCTCTACGACCGCAACACCAAATTCCTGCGCGATTCCTTCGCCGCCCTTGCCGCGGGCGCCGACGAGAGCAAGCGCTACCGGGCCTTCTATCCGCAGATTGGCGTCACCACGACCTCGTTCAGCCAGGTCGACTCGCGCCAGGCCTATGGCCATATGCCGACGCCCGGGCATTTCGCCACCACCATCACCCAGCCGCAGCTGTTCGAGAATTACCTCATCGAGCAGCTTCGCCTCATCATGCGCAACCACGGCGTGACAGTGACGGTGTCGGAATCGACGACGCCCATTCCGCTGCATTTCGCCTTCCTGGAAGGCAGCTATGTCGACGGCGCCGCCGCCGAGCGCATCAAGCGGCCGATCCGCGACCTGTTCGACGTGCCGGATCTCGACGGCACCGACGACCAGATCGCCAACGGCACGTTCGAGGTGGCGTTCGGCGAGCCGCGGCCGCTTGCGCCGTTCACCGCGCAGCGCATCGACTATTCGCTGCACCGCATGACGCATTACACGGCGACCAGCCCGCAGCATTTCCAGAACTTCGTGCTGTTCACCAACTACCAGTTCTACATCGACGAGTTCGTGGCGCGGGCCCGCGAATTGATGGCCAAGGGCGACAGCGGCTATGTCGAGTTCGTCGAGCCCGGCAATGTCGTGACGGCCAATGGCGCAACGGCCTCGGAAGGCACGCCGCCGCAGCGCCTGCCGCAGATGCCGGCCTATCACCTGAAGAAGCCCGGCCATGGCGGCATCACCATGGTCAATATCGGCGTCGGCCCCTCCAACGCCAAGACGATCACCGACCATATCGCGGTGCTTCGGCCGCATGCCTGGGTCATGCTCGGCCATTGCGCGGGCCTGCGCAACACGCAGGCGCTTGGCGACTATGTGCTGGCGCATGCCTATGTGCGCGAGGACCATGTGCTGGACGACGATCTGCCGGTCTGGGTGCCGATCCCGCCCCTGGCCGAGATCCAGGTGGCGCTGCAGGAAGCAGTCGCCGAAGTCACTGGACTTTCCGGCTACGACCTCAAGCGCATCATGCGCACCGGCACCGTCGCCACCATCGACAACCGCAACTGGGAACTGCGCGACCAGCGCGGACCGGTGCAGCGCCTGTCGCAGTCCCGCGCCATCGCGCTCGACATGGAATCGGCGACGATCGCCGCCAACGGCTTCCGCTTCCGCGTGCCCTACGGCACGCTGCTGTGCGTTTCCGACAAGCCGCTGCATGGCGAATTGAAGCTGCCCGGCATGGCGACCGAGTTCTACAAGCGGCAGGTGGCGCAGCATCTCACCATCGGCATCAAGGCGATGGAGAAGCTTGCCGAAATGCCGATGGAGCGGCTGCATTCGCGCAAGCTCAGAAGTTTCTCGGAGACGGCGTTCCAGTAGGCGCGTGCCAGCCAGTTGCTGGCGAGGCAATCCGTCGTCTTGCTTGAGCCGCAATTTGGCCGATAAGCGATCAGAACGGATTGCCGGGGCAACAAGATGACTACGGGCGGTGCGCGCTTGAGCATGATGGCTCAGCTGACATTCCTGGCGATGACGGCATTCTCGGCCGCGCTGCTGGCCGGGTTCTTCGGCGCGCTGCATCCGGCCTTCGATTCCTTCTCGCATTTCCGCATGCATCTGAGCGTGCTGACGGCGCTGCTCGCGCTGCCGCTGCTTGCCGGCTCCTACCGGCTGCAGGCGGTCGCGGCGCTGGTCTTCGCCATTGTATGCCTCGCCACGACCACGAGCGCGCTGCCCAGGTTGTCGACGCAGCAGGCGGTCGCGAAGCCGGCCGACCGGATCGTCTACAGCCTGCTGCAGATGAACCTGCGCTTCAACAATCCGACGCCGAAGAAGGTGCTGTCGCTGATCGGCCGGACCAATCCGGACGTCATCACGCTCGACGAAGTGTCCGGCATGTGGGCGAAAGAACTCGGCTATATTGCCGGCGCCTATCCCTATCGCATCCTGTGCGACTATCCCAACGGCATATTCGGCGTGGGGCTCTTGTCACGCCGTCCGTTCGCCGCCGGCACCGCGCCGCGTTGCGAGCCGCGCGGGGCGATGGCTACCGCAACGATCGATTTCAATGGCGTTCCGGTCGACGTCGCCGCGATCCATCTCAGCTGGCCATGGCCAATGGAGCAGTCCTGGCAGATCGGCGAGCTGGCGGAACCGCTGGCAGCGCTTGGCGAAACCGCCATCATGGCCGGCGACTGCAATGCCGTGCCGTGGAGCGCGGCGGTGCGGCGGGTGGTGCGGCTCAGCGGCATGACGCTGATGCCCTCG